>CAYXVJ010000011.1:17759-22722 GCA_964468675.1 uncultured Oscillospiraceae bacterium | reverse complement strand
TATTGGTAGCCGCTTCCGAAATTCTCTCCTTGCTTCTTTATTGACCATGAGCATTAGGTGTATAGTTAGAATGTATTGTTACGTAATTGAACAAGGAGACAAAAAGATGCTAGACACAAGTGAACGGAACATCAGCCAAGAAATGATGGACTTCATCGAGAAGAGCCCTACTGCCTATCAAGCAGTAGAAGAAATAAGAAAAAGACTTGAAGAGAATGGCTTTAAGGCATACAAAGCAGATGAGATACAAGATCTCTCGCCTGGTACGAAAGGCTACTATACAAGAAATGGTTCAGCCTTAGCAGCTTTTGTTTTAGGTAAGGATCCCTTGGCAGCAGGTTTTAGAATGATGGGCGCCCATACAGATTCTCCTGCACTCAAGATCAAGCCCGGTGCACTCATGAAAAGCGAAGGTGTACTCAAGTTAAATACAGAAGTCTATGGTGGCCCGATACTGAACACATGGTTTGATAGGCCTTTATCCTTAGCTGGTCGCGTTGCCATTAAAAGTGCCAAAGCACTACAACCTGAGATCCGCCTAATCGACTTTAAAGAGCCTATTTTAATTCTTCCTAACGTAGCCATCCACATGAACCGTCAGGTCAACGATGGCGTGAAGATTGAAAGAAACAAAGTCCTATACCCAATTCTTTCACAACTCAAAAGCTTACCTAAAGAGCAAACTGACGATAGCTTACACCAAGTCGATTTCTTAACACGCTTAATCGCAGCAAGACTTGGCATCAAAGCTACAGACATTTTAGACTTTGACTTATATACCTACGACGTACAGCCTCCATCATTTGTTGGCTTCGAAGAAGAATTCATTTCAGCACCTCGCCTCGATAACTTAGCCATGTGCTGGGCTGGTATTGAATCACTCATCGATGCGAAGGTACCCAATGCCGGTATCAACCTCGTTTACTTATCTGACCACGAAGAAGTAGGTTCAGGTAGCAAACAAGGAGCGGCCTCTAGTTTACTAAGAGATTTAATGGAACTACTTGTACTCGCTAGTGGTGGCCAAAGGCAGCACTTCCTGCAAAGCTTTGATAAGAGCTTCATGGTATCAGCTGACCTTGCCCATGCCGTCCATCCAAACTACGCTGAATATGCCGATCCACATAACCGCCCTCAAATTAACGGAGGACCTGTGGTTAAGGCTGCTGCCGGCCAAAGCTACACCAGCGATGCAGACTCTACAGCTGCATTCATTGCACTTTGTGACGAAGTCAATGTGCCGTGCCAGCGCTTTGTGAACCGCTCTGACTTGCGCGGTGGCTCTACAATTGGGCCGATCAGCTCCTCTTTGGTACCTGTCCGCAGTGTCGACATTGGAACCGCCATATGGGGCATGCACTCGGTGCGTGAAACAGCCGGTAGTAAAGATCAGTACTATATCACAAAGGTTTTAACCCATTATTTCAGCACGACTATATAAGCTTACAAAAAGACTTGATTTTTTCTCTGTGATATCATACATTTAATATGGCATATTTTAGAGAATCGTTATTAACAAGCGATTATCAATTAGAAGGAGATACGTATGAGGCAAACTAAACAAAAAGACATCATCATGCAAGCCCTATATGAGATTCCCGGCCATCCTACCGCAGAGATGCTTTATGCAAGTCTAAAGAAGGATCACCCGAATTTGAGTTTGGCTACCGTTTACCGTAACTTGAACCAATTTGCTGTCGAAGGCCTTGTTCAGAAACTAGAATTCCCGTCTGAACCTGCTCGCTTTGATATACACAGCGAAGATCACCCGCATGCAATTTGCCGCATATGTGGAACCATTTTCGATGTCCCGGCTGATTCCTTAACACCTGTCACGAACTACATCAGCCAGGTGATCTCAGAAGATTTGGACTTCGATGTCGAAGGTCTTGAGATTTTAGCGCAAGGTGTATGCAGCAACTGCCGAATGGATAGTAGGAAGTACTCATCATAGAGTTTTGCTAATAATAGAGCTGGACAACCCACCTATATTTGAAATTCCGTACATTTTCTAACGGAACATCATCAAGGGTGGGTTTTTTCTATATAAATCGATATAATAAGCATAGCTAACGAGAAGATCTAAAGTATTTTGGAGGTTCTTGCATGGTATATGACGTCTGTATAATCGGTGGTGGCTTATCTGGCTTGACCGCTGGCGCACTCTTAGCCAAGCGTGGTTTAAAAGTGGCAATCATTGAGCAAGCCTATAATCCTGGTGGTACGTGCGGCATCTTCAAACGAGGCGATACTATTTTCGATATTGGATCTGCTATGTTGTATGGATTCGGTGAGCATGGATTTAACGCTCACCGTTTTGTATTTAATGCCTTAGAAGAGCCTATCGACATCATCGCACACGATGTACTTTACAGTGTTTACTTTAACGGTCACCGTATCCGTTTCTGGCCAGATGTAGACCGCTTCTGCGAAGAGCTATCTAACGTATTCCCTAGTGAGAAAGAAGGCATCTATCGCTTTTACCGCGATATGGGGACAATGTACCAGCACGTTATGGTAGATACACCTTCATATGTGAGTGCGGATGAAACAAATCCAACTTTAGCACTTAAAAGCGTGCTCAAGCATCCTCTATCTTACCTGCGTTTCTTAAGTTACTTGAACAAAAGTGCCAAAGACCTCTTAAGCCAATACTTTACGAGTCCAGAGATCTTTCACTTCTTCGATAAGTTAACGAGTACCTATTGCTATGCTACGGTTGAAGAAGCACCTGCTGTACTTGCAGCGGTTATGTTTATCGACAACCATGTAGGCGGTAGTTACTATCCAGCAGGATCCACCCTCTTTTTACCAGGCAAACTTGAAAAAGTCATTGAAGAACATGGTGGAGACATGTTCCTTGAATCTGAAGTCGTATCCATAGATTTTGAAGGTAAGACTGCAAAACATGTACATATAAAAGATGGACGACAGATAGATGCCAAAGACTTTATTTATTCAGGTACCGTTTGGAATTTATATGGCAAGCTTATAAAGGACGAGGATACAACTCCTAAGCGCCTTCAATGGATGCAGGCACAAGAAGCAACGCACCCTAGCCTAGTGCTCTATACCAAGGTGCGGCGCTCAGTTATTCCAGACAATACGGATCCTATTGAAATGTTGGTAGGATCAGTGGATTCACTAGATGAAAGTGAAGTCACTGCATACATCCTCAGCATAGATGACCGAAGCGTCTGCGAAGCAGATGAGCATGTCGTTTTAGCCATTGGCCCCAGTTTCAATGCATGGTTCAATTTAGACCAAAAGACATACAAAGAGCGTAAGCAAGTCGAAATTGAACGCATGTTAAATATTCTAGAGAAGCGTTTCCCTGGATTTAAAGATAATACAATCTATACCGAACTTGCTACACCTAAAACCATTGAACGCTACACCTTAAAAAATGGTGGTGCAGTTGCAGGTCCCAAGCAAATGCTAGGTCAACATATGTTAAAACGCCAACACGTCAGGACAGACTACAAGAATTTATATTGCTGCGGTGAATCAACGGTTATGGGTACAGGTACACCTACCGTTACTACCTCTGGCCTATCTGCAGCCAATGCCATCTTAAAGAAACGTGGTATCGAACAATATCAGTACAAAAAAGGCATGAAGGACTATGTCCGCATGGTTGAAAAACCGTTTACCAAAGACAGACTCTATGAACAGTATCCAGAGGCAGAGCAAACAGTCATGACTTCTGCCATGCGCTGTCGATTCTGTGAACACCCCACTTGCACAAAGAATAGTAAACATGATGTACGAGGTACGATGCGCAGAGTTGCTGTTGGTAACTTCATTGGTGCGAAGAAGAACTGGGAGAAAGTCCCTGCTAGTCCCGATGAACTCGCAGCCTTTGAAGCCAACTGTATTAAAGCTTTAGAAGGTGAACAAGCAGTTGAGATTAGCAACGTTGTAGCTTACTTGAGTGGAGCATTGATATGAAAGATTGCTATGACGTGATTGTTGTAGGAGGCGGCCTAGCAGGACTTACTGCTGCTGCCTATTGTTGTCGCCACGGTATTGATGTGGCCTTATTTGAGAAAAGCTTCGCGACAGGTGGACTTGTCAAAAGCTTTACGAATCAAGGTTTTACCTTCGATGCCGGGATCAGGGCCTTCGAAAACTCCGGTATTCTCCTACCGATGTTAAAGCAACTTGGTATAAACATGGATCTTGCGACGCAAGACGTCTCGATTGGCCTTGTAGATACATGGACAACCTTGCATTCAAAAGACGATCTAGACCACTACCAAGCAATGCTCACTACACACTTTCCAGAAGAAGAAGGAGCCATCAAAGATATTGTCAGCTGTATATCAGATGTCTCAAACTATATGGATGTCATATATGGCATTGATAACCCACTCTTTCGAGATGATTTGAAAGACAGCCACTACCTTAAAAAGACACTCTTACCTTGGCTTATGAAGTACCAGATTAATATCAGGAAAGCTACTCGCATGAAAGCACCTATCAGAGAGCACCTCCATCAATTTACCAGCAATGAGGCTTTAATCGACACCATCATCCAGCATTTCTTTACCGATACCCCAGCCTTCTTCGCCTTAAGTTATTTTGGCCTCTATCTAGACTACTTCTACCCTAAAGGGGGCACAGGTGTATTGGCATCGAAAGTACATGAGTACATCATTGAACATGGCGGCAAGATTTTTTGTCAGACAACTGTAGGTCATATCGATAACATCAATAAACATGTACACCTAGAAAACGGCAAGCACGTCAAATATAAGAAGCTGATCTGGGCTGCAGATCAAAGAAGTTTATATACTCTACTAGAAACAAAGCAAAATAAAAAAGTTGAAACGACTAAAGCCAAGGTATTACAAAGCTTAGCTGCAGAATCCATATTGTCAGTCTATATAGCTGCTGATATTGACCCCCAAACCATCAAGGCTATTAGTGGACCCCATGCCTTCTACACAGCGACAGTAGA
>CAYXVJ010000011.1:5299-17749 GCA_964468675.1 uncultured Oscillospiraceae bacterium | reverse complement strand
TCGGTTCATGGCAAGATACAAAAGATATAAATGCTTACATTGAATCGTTCTTAACACATACAACATATGAAATATCTTGCCCGGTCTTAAGAGATGAGACCTTAGCTCCACCAGGCCAAACAGGTTTCATTGTCAGTACGCTATTCGATTACAATTTAGTTAAAAAAATATGCGATGAAAATGCTTACGAAGCATTTAAGGATCTGGTAACAAAGAAAGTCATTGATGTCTTAAACGAGAGCATCTATCCAAAGTTAAAGGAGAACGTTATTTTTGCACATTGCTCCACTCCATTTACACTAGAACGGGAGACAAGAAACTTTGCAGGGGGCATCACTGGTTGGTCCTTTACCAACAAGGACTTACCGTCTGAAACAAACTTTAAGAAGATACTAAAATCAATCCATACACCGATGGAAGATATCTATCAGGCAGGTCAATGGACCTTTAGTCCATCTGGCTTACCCGTAGCCATCTTAACGGGTAAAGTTACCGCCGATGCCGTCCACAAATCACTACAAGGTGAACGCCGTGTTTGATGTCATATGGGGATCAATATTAGCCATTGCAGGTCTTATACTGTCTAAAATCTTATTCTACCAATTCCCACGTTTAGATCAGCACAAAAACAAAAATCCCGAAACAATGGCTATAAAGTCTTATCCCTCTCTCTCCATCATCATACCCGCGAGAAACGAAGAGGAGAATTTAAACTTACTGCTTGAAGACTTAAAACGACAAAGCTTTTCGTCTTTCGAGATTATATGTGTTGACGATGGTTCAACAGATACCACCGCAACAGTCGCTTTATCGTATCAAACAAAACTCATTCAAATTGAAGAGAAACCAGCAGGCTGGAACGGCAAATCCTATGCCTGCTATAAAGGAGCAAAACTTGCCACAAATGATGTGCTTTTATTCCTCGATGCTGACGTAAGGCTTGAAGAAGATGCTCTAAAGAGATTACTCATAACCTACCAAGACAAAAAGCCTTGCATCTCTGTCTTGCCTTTCCACCAGACGATTAAAAACTATGAGCAATTCTCCTTCTTCTTTAATCTGGTACAACTAGCCGGCAATGGTACAACGCTCAAAAAACCACTTGATATTGGCCTTTTCGGACCCGTGATACTGATCCAAAAAGATGACTACCATAAAAGTGGCGGGCACGAAGCTGTTAAAAATAGCATTGTTGACGATATGTCTTTTGGCCAACATCTAAAAAAACTCAACATACCTTTTTCACTGTATCTAGGGGATCCTAGTATTTCATATCGTATGTATAGAGGGGGTCTGCAAAGCCTTGTTCAAGGCTGGACAAAGAATATGGCAAGTGGTGCAAAGCTACTACCTCCACGCTTGACCTTAGGATTATTCATCTGGATCACTGCCCTCTTGTCCGTCTGTATCAATCTTATCAAGCATGGGCTTTTGCTTAATCTGCCTTTATTCTTGATCTACCTATGGATCTATGTTATTTACGCAATCGTCTTAAGGAATTTAAGCCAAAAAATCGCACAGTTCAAAGGCTGGACAAGCAAATTTTTCATCGTACCACTTAGCTTCTTCCTGCTCGTCTTCTGTCACTCTTTATTTAAGAGTTTACTGAACATAGATGTAATCTGGAAAGGACGCAAGATGCGCACGGGTCAAGAGTAATGCAAATATGGACCATCTCCACAGCACAGAGCCTTTTTCTATCCATCGCTTTATGGTTCATCTTCCAATATGGCTCTGCAAGACTCTCTTTACTGATCCCCGAACGTTTCCTAAGCCCCAATAACTTGTTTTTAAAACCAAGCTCGTTTGAGAAACACAGCAATTTCTACCATAAGATACTCAAAATCAAGAAATGGAAACACCTCTTACCAGACGGTGCTACTGTTTGGAAAGATAAAAGCTTTACTAAACGCTATCTACAATCAAAATCACCTCTATACCTGAATCAATATACGATCGAAACGGTAAGAGGTGAGATTGCCCACTGGGCTGCTATTTTCCCCTTTTGGGTATTTGGCTTCTTTCTAAAGCCTTACATTGTTTGGATTATGTTCCTATACGCACTCATCGTCAACCTACCTTGTATCCTTGTACTGCGCTACAACAGAATGCGTATTCTGCGTCTCCTAGAACCATTCAAAGAAAGATCTTAATCGACAGGCGTCAGTACGATATCAGCTTTGGTGTAGAACAGTTCAGTTGTACCTTCGAAACCAGAATCGGTACCAAAGAAAAGCCATAGGCTACCATCACCACTGCTTGTCACAGTGAAGCTTTGTCCCTCACTGTTAAGCTGAACTAAAGAGAAGCTTTCATCTTCACTGCCGTCTTGCTTCGCCACATTGCCGATGACGATTGCATCTTTGCCTTCTTGGCTTTGTTGTCCCTTATCGATGTTCATCCAAAACATCTTTGTATCCCCTTCTGTGCCTTCGATGACTTTCGGCTCAATAGAACTTACACCAGCTTTGACATAGACGCTTTCAGCAGGAGAACCACCAATACCCATCGATCCAGACGAGGCATTCGAGGCAAATTCTAATTCAAACGTGACCATGTATTTTTGATTGGGTCTAATGCCATCTGCACTATCTAATTCGCGTTTGATAAACATGAATAAGTCATCGCTACGATTGGCACCTTTTAATCTAAAAGCATCCGCTCCACCAAGCGCTTCAGGCAGTGGACTGATACCGCTTTCCAATTCATAGATGGATGCTTCATAGTCTACAGGCAGATCCGAAAAGTCAGCAATGAATCCTTCATCACCTCGACTAAAGTCAAAGCTTATTTCAAGCGGCATCGCCGCATCTGGACTATCCTGGCTCGTTTCACCTTCAGTCGTCGTAGGCGATTGGCTAGAACTAGTACTAGGTATTGCATCTGTATTGCATGCAGATAGCAGCAGTGTTAGTGAAAGCAATACCCATGCTAAACGTGTGTGTTTTTTCATCTTGTGTACCTCCAAAGTTGTTTCACATGAGTAATACAGCGTGGATTTTGATCACGTTGCAATGAATAATAAGAAAACAAGTGAATGTTACCGTTTTCAAATTGATCTTTTTATGAACGTTTAGAGGTAACCTCCACTACAATAAGATCTTTCATTTCGTTCAATAATATTAGTGTACAAAAAGTATAGGAGGGACCATACATGGACGAACATGGACACAGACATACAAGCAGAGAAGCATCAGTCCGCGAAACAGGACGGCAAACAGCAAGACGCATCATCATGACGATCACCTTGATTGTGGTCATCATCTTACTCTTGCGCTTCTTCTTCCAATTGGCAGCAGCAAATGAAAACAATGTTTTCGTCAATCTTATTTATATGCTGTCCAACCCGCTCGTTTGGCCATTCCAGTCAATATTTCCGAACCTCGCCATTGATGGCGTCATCGGTACGGGCATCCTAGAAGCAGATACACTTATCGCAGCAGTGGTCTGGGCCATAGTGGGCTTTATTATCGCCCGCCTAGTTGCGCCAGCGAGAGCAGAAATGATTCATAGAACAGAACACAGCGAATCTGAACATATCGACCGAGATCCAAGACGCTAAGAACTAAGCTAAAATAAAAATCTAAATTCCACTTTGCCCAAATGATATGTACCCCCTTTACTGGACACACAGTGAAGGGGGTATTTCATGCGTTATAGTTATGAATACAAGAGAAAATGTGTAGAACTGTAGTTCAATAAAGTTTTATAGCCTAAGTTCGACCGCAGACATTACAATAACACCTCTAAGTATGGCCTTAAGACTTTAGATACATTCAAAGCTTTGGCATAATGTAATAAATTACGAAGATTCTTATCCGATCGTCTACTGTACGCTTTAAGAGCATCTTGGAATGCTTGGATATCTATCCCACTTCTACTTCGCAGGATATCGCATAATGTTCTTTCTGCATCATATACAGGAACCGTATGCCCGAATGGCGTTACTATTTGGCTTAACCCAAGCTCGTGTAAATCTTTTTTGATGGTACAGACCTTAATTCTATCTTCTTTTAAACGGTGCGGATTATAACCCGTTTTGACTGTTACAACATAGACAATTGGATCTCGGTCAGTCATGTCATGTAAAAACAAAGCTGTTTCATGTGAAAAGACTGCCTGCTCTGAACGCAAATGGATTAGGTACATGCCATCTAGCCAAGCATCTGCCGTTACATAAATGCCATGTCCAACTCTTTCTAGGTTATTCTCTCTTACAAAGGCATAGAATATAGATTTACCAACTCCACTATTTAAGGCATCTTTAGACTTGAGCCAACCATCATTTATTTTTAAGATATTTTCGAGTATAGTATCACTGTTCATAGTATAAACTTTCGTGCTAATATCAAGTACCATATTAGCACGAAAGTAATAAATGCTTAAAATCAAAATCCAAATTGATTGAAGCAAAAGCTGTTTCAATCTAAAGTTAGTCATTTCTTACTGTACATCAACTTGATTCTACGGATATAGTACTACCTATAAAGTGTGTAAATCATTTTAAATCTAGACATAACTTTGGTCATTAGACCACTTGCCAAGGACTAGAGATTTGTGATAAACTAAGCTTCGCGTTTGATTAATGAGGATAGGAGGTGTTTTCGATGGCTAAATGTGAAGTATGCGACAAGTCTGTTAACTTCGGTCGTAAGATTAGCATTACACGTTCACAGGTGTCTCGCCGTGCTCTCGCAACACAAAGACCTAACGTACGCAGAGTTCGTGTTGTATTGAACGGTACGCCCAAGACCATGCATGTTTGCAGCAGGTGCCTCCGTTCGGGGAAGGTTGTTAGAGCCTAAGAGCATTGCTTTTACGTTTACGTAAGCAAACTTGAATTTGATAATACAGCAAGTATATGAGCTATCTTGGTTTGTCCAAGATGGCTTTTTGCTTTTATATAGAGAATTGAATACTTCAATAAGGAATCAAATATATAACGCTTAATAGTCGAAGAGCCTGCCTGCACCAACAAAATTACTTTCTTGAAGAATTGTATTGATATCTGTCTCCCTGATGACAAACTCCCTTGGTCTATCCGCAAGAACAATCCCATAGTCTACCCAGACGACCAAGCGACTGGCCTCTCCCCCTTCAGCATCACTGAAAAAGAGCAAGTCTCCTCTTTGGAATGCATTGTAGTTTAAGGCTCCAGTTTCGGTCAAGGCGCCCGATACAGGCTTGGACAAACTTCTTATGCCCATTATATCTTCGGGCACTTCTAAGCCATTTACAGAGGCTGCAATGCTAACAGCAGCAGGTACAGATATGCCTTCATTAGTAACGCCATGAGGCATTAAGGTCGCATAGTTAAACGCCATGATCGAATCGGTAAAATACATGGATCCTGCAACATCCACATCTTGATCCACTTCTAGTTCTAAAACACCGGTTGAATCAAGCCAACCCTCTCCACCACCTGGTAGTTTTACTCTGTAGAGTGGATCACTGTGGTAGGTGACAAACAGCTCAGTATTCATCTTTACTTCTAAAACTAAGTTTCCATTACTTGCATGTGACATAACCCGCTTGGATAAGTCGGTGACGATTAAGCGAGCGATGCTATCATCTGGTTCTACAGAACTAGTATCTTCTTCTAGGTCTACTTGTCTGCAAAAAGCTATACGTCCATCTGCCAAACGGACTTTATAAAATTCGGCAAAGCTACCTTTCGGACTCAAACGCTCCACGACTTCGTTATACAGTAGCTGCGTGATCCGTTCAGACTGGATATTTGCTTCTAGGAATACGTCCACAGCAGGCTTTCTTGCGACCATCATATTGTCGGAGTAAACCGTTTCAATCACTGTCGGGTTTGCATTTGAGGTATCCGCTTGTGAACGAACATAACGGCTAATGGCCATGGGCAGAATAACAAACAAGGCAGATACCAAGACGATTAAGATAATTAAGGGGAAGAACCAAGCTGGGATTTCCCTCACTGGCTTATTCTTCTCTTCTTCCCACTCACGATTCTCAAGCCAATTCTCCGTGATGACACGGCGCTTATGTGTAGGATGACTTGCTCGTCTACCTTTACGATCTTGCTTCTTTAGTTTCAGACCAATGCTTTGAAGTTTCCGTCTGTTCTGGCGTTTTCTGGCAGCAGTAAGATAACGCTGGCGATCGGCATGTGTTAGGCCGTCCAACGGATTTTGCTTTTTATCCCCTTTATCTGTGCCACCTAGTTTCAAGTCACACTCTCCTGCCTGGACTTTGTATTTGCTCCGTCAATATCACGCAACTTGCTTGAGCAAAATCACCATCATGCGTCAAGCTAATTGCCAGATCAATCCCACCAATGTCAGCAAAACGCTTGGCGGCTCCACCTGTTAATACTACGTAGGGACTACCTAAAGTATCGACATGGACATCAATGGATGTAAGACCAATACCATCACGCATAAGGCCTGTGCCCAACGCTTTAGCAACGGCTTCCTTCGCTGCAAAACGCACAGCAAAAGAAGCATATCGTCCCTCACCTTCACGCTGGAGGCAATATGCCTGTTCACCAGCAGTCCATAAACGGTCCAGATATGCCTCACCTAAACGAGTAATACCACGCTTAATGCGGCTTATTCTTACAATATCAATTCCATGTCTTATGCCCATAATATGTATTATTGCATGCTACAACGAAAACGAGCAAGCCTTACGAACACATTGGTCCAGTATGCTAAAATAAACAGACACTAAGATTACATTTAAAGCGTATTTATAGAAGGAGCGGCAAGATGATGTATCCATTAAAGTTCAAGCCAGTATATAAAGATTATTTATGGGGCGGAAGAAGACTAGAATCCTACGGGAAGGATCTGCCTGAAGGCATTACCGCTGAAAGCTGGGAACTGTCTTGCCACCCGAATGGACAGTCCATCGTAAAGGAAGGAAAATTTGAAGGCCAAGCATTAGCAGACTTAATACAGCAATATCCAGCTGAACTCTTAGGCTCTGCAGTGCAAGGAAAAGACCTCGAAAAGTTCCCTCTCTTGGTTAAACTTATTGACGCAAACCAATCCTTATCCGTGCAAGTACACCCGAACGACGCTTATGCCAATGAACACGAAAACGGTGAGTACGGTAAAAATGAAATGTGGTATATCGTAGAAGCACCAGAAGGTGCAACGCTCATAGCAGGTGTCTTACGCGGTACCGATAAAAAGGCTTTAGCCGAGGCCATTGAAGAGGGGCGTTGCGAAGAACTCTTACAACACATACCCGTAAAAGCAGGCGACGTTATTAACATTCCTGCAGGTTTAGTCCACGCCATTACCGAGGGCTTAATCGTCTATGAGGTACAGCAAAACTCAGATACCACTTACCGCATGTACGACTATAACCGTAGAGGTGCAGATGGAAAATTAAGAGAACTCCATATCGATAAAGCACTTGATGTCACAGACTTTACAAATGCTGGCGGCAGAGTTAGCTTCCAAGGTCTAACATTACAAAAGGAAGCAGGAGATCCACTTACGCGCCGCGTCTTGGTGGTCAACCGCTACTTTGCCGTAGAAGAGTACCTATTGAATGGTACATCAAGCTTTAATGCCAATGGTGAAACATTTTGCATCTTAAGCAATCTAGAAGGTGAAGCTACAATTCACTATGGAGAGGACAAAAAAGTCACACTATCTCGTGGTGAAACAGCTTATATACCTGCAACGCTTGGTGAGTGGACACTTGAAGGCAATAAAGCCAAAATTATCGCATCTTACTTACCAAACCTTCGCCAACTCTGGCCTAAACTAAAAGAGGCTGCTCCAAAGGGACAGTTAGATAACTTGATTGGTTTAAGGCCTTATGCAGATGGGATCACAGCGTCTCTTTAGAAATTGTAATGAATCTTAAACTTTGAGTCATATCTGACTATATATAGTACGCACTTATCTTATGATGGATGCGTACTATTTTTTGTGAAGTAAACGGCTAAACGATTTCAAGGAGAAGAAGATGCAATACACTCATTTAGGACGAACAGGCCTTAAAGTCAGCAGACTTTGCCTCGGCACCATGAACTTTGGCCCACGCACAACAGAGGAAGATGCCTTCTTGATGATGGACAAGGCTTTAGAGCATGGCATTAACTTTTTTGATACCGCCAATGTCTATGGACGCCCGAATAATGGTTATGCGGGCTGGACAGAAGAAATTATGGGGCGTTGGTTCAAACAAGGTAATGGTAGACGTGAAAAGGTCGTACTAGCGACGAAAGTCTACGGTGACATGAACGATCCACACGATGGACCTAACGCTGCAAGCGGCTTATCCGCATACAAGATTAAAAGGCACATTGAAGGCTCATTAAAACGCTTACAGACCGACCATATTGATCTGTACCAGATGCATCACGTAGAATACCATGCACCGTGGGATGAGATCTGGGGCGCTTTTGAAGCCTTGGTCAATCACGGGAAGGCAACATACATTGGTTCTAGTAACTTTGCCGCAAGACACCTAGCCTACGCTCAAGCTGCAGCAGAAAAAAGACATTTCTTAGGCCTTGTCAGTGAGCAACACAAGTATAGCCTTGTCTGCAGAATGCCAGAGTTAGAAGTACTTCCAGCAGCACGAGAACTAGGGATCGGCGTCATCCCTTGGAGTCCACTAGGAGGCGGTCTGTTAAGTGGCCACGTTTTACAGACACAAGCGGGTAGCCAAAGAGCAACTGAGCTTGCAGTTGAACTGACGGATCAAGAAAGAGTCCAATTAGAAGACTATCAAAAATTATGTAACGAGATTGGTGAGTCAGAGTCAAATGTCGCTTTAGCTTGGTTGATTCAAAACCCAGCAGTGACAGCGCCTATAATTGGGCCGCGTACCATGGAGCAATTAGATAACGCAATAAGAGCTACCGAAATCAACTTAACTGGTGATATCTTAGCAAGACTAGATGAGATCTTCCCAGGACCTGGCGGCGCTGCACCTGAAGCATATGCTTGGTAGAGGTTTTTAATTCAGTAAATAAAAGATTTAAAAGGCTAGCTCATAAAAGCTAGCCTCTTAATCTTATTTAGATAAGTATTCTAGAGCAGTCTGGCTGCAGCATAAGCCTCTTGTGTTGCCTTCATCACCTTACGTGCAGCATTGGCGTCACCAACGCTAGTTGCATATAGGCTACCGTCTTCTACAAGCTCGTTATACAAGGCTCTATCGGCTCGCATACCGAGGCAATTGACGACACTGTCAGCTGTGAGCCTCAATGTTTCATCAGTATCTAGACTCTTGCAAACTACTTCATGTTTACTGATCTCGGTAATTGCATGGCGCGAGTACAGTTTAATACCAAGCTCGATTAAGCGTGCTTGTAAGACCCACTTCGAGTAGATAGCCATATCCGGTGCAATACCATCTAAGAGATCAATCATGGTCACATGCTTACCTTGGCCAGCTAAGAACATCGCAAGTTCACAGCCGACAAGACCACCACCTGCAACAATGACGTTTTCACCTGTCACTTCCTTGCCATCCAATACTGCTAGTGGGTTATGGATATCTTCTAGCTGTCCACTTACAATCTCCGGCACAATTGGCACAGCACCAGTAGCAACAATAACTTCATCAAAACCTTCTGCTTTTAATGTCTCTACATCAGCTGTTGTATTTAAGCGGATCTTTGCTCTTGACCCTTCCACTGTACGGATGAGGTAGGCTAAGTAGTCTTTGAACTCCGCTTTGAAATCAGGAATGGCTGCATAGTAAAGCTGACCACCTAAGCGTCCACTCTTCTCATATAAAGTGACATCGTGTCCTCTGCTACTAGCCGTAATAGCTGCTTGCATACCAGCTGCACCACCGCCAACAATAGCTACACGCTTGATGCTCGTTGCCATCGTACATGCCATATACGGTTCAAATTCTTGACCTGCTTCTGGGTTAACACTACATTGAATACCGTTACTGCGCATCACTTCAGCTAAACACTCATTACAACGAAGGCATGAGCGAATATCTTCTGACTTACCTCTCATGATTTTATTGGGGAAGTCAGGATCTGCGATACTCTGGCGACCAAACGCAATGAAATCTGCATCACCTTTTTCGAGCATCTCTTCACCCATATCCGGAGTAATACTACAAACAGCAATGACTGGTACGGTGACATGCTTCTTGATTTCAGCTGCAAGGTGCATCATACTGCCTTTTCTGGTGTAATGTGATGGCACCCAAACGGATGTACCAATGCCATCGTGCAGGCTCAAGCCTTCGTGGTCTAACTTACCTTCCATGACATCAAAGAAGTCTTGGATTCTAGCATCCCAAGTACCTGCTGAGACGTGTATGGCATCTGCACCAGCCTCTTCTGCCCACTTGGCTAATTGACACGCCATGTCGAGGGTGAAGCCACCGTTAACATATTCAGCACCAGACATACGATAAATCAACGGGAAGTCTTTACCTGTGTGCTTTTTAATGGAACGAATCACGTCCAGAGCGAAGCGGGAGCGATTCTCAAGGGATCCACCGTATTCATCGGTGCGTTTGTTGGTATAAGGACTGAAGAATTGTAAGGGCAAGTAACCATGTGCACCATGCAATTCAATCGCGTCGTAGCCACAAGTTTGTCCGCGCTTCGCCGCAAGACCATACTTCTCTACAAGTTCATGAATTTCTTCTATAGTCATTGCTCTAGGGTTTTCACCTGGCAATTGCAATGAACCTATACCTGATGGTGTCTTAGCTCTTGTACCAATTAATTCTTCTGTTGCAAAGCAACCCGCATGTGCCAATTGCAATGCTACTTTACCGCCATTGGCATGGACGGCATGAGGGATTCTGGATAAACCAGGCATGAACTTCACGTCCTCGATTTCCATCTCACCTGGTATACAAATACCCTCGTGTTCAGGAGAACAGACTTCCGTGATGACTAAGCCCACGCCACCAGCAGCTCTTCTCGCATAGTAGTTAACGATGTTATCGGATATGGTGCCATCGGCATTACCCAAGTTTGTACCCATCGCTGGCATGACCATGCGATTCTTCAAATGCATACGACCAATTCTTCCTGGACTAGAAAGCAACTTATGTTTCATTTAAACCTCCATTTTTGTGTAAACGCATCTTGTCTATTGATCTGATCACATTATAACAATAAAATTATATAGATATGTTAAGTCGTGATATTCTGCACATCAAAGAATCCTAACTCGTGCTAAACTAATCGAGAATAAATCTATGGAGGTAGAAGGCATGAAACAATTCATACCTTATGAAAAACTCTCGAAGAAGAAGAAACGAGAGATCGACCTAAAACGGCGAGGCGGCTGGGGCAACATCAATCCAGTAACCAAACGTCCTGAAAACCCAAAAGCTTACAACAGACGAAAAGCACGGCAATGGAAAAACGATTCCGAACCCGTGCTTTTTGTTTATATTCCATATTAACGTTCTAGAGTCTTTGTAGTTTAGTACGTACATCCTGTCCGTAGAAACGAATCACTTTAAAACTACCTAAGAGACGAGACAATACACGCTCATCATATAGTTTGGCGATTTGCTTGGTATCTAAGTTTGCAGTCACAAACATTGGCTTACCTTGGCTGAGTCTACTATTTAACAAGGCAATTAGCTCAGCATTTTGCATACCTATATCACCAATACCAGAACCTAAATCGTCAAGTATCAAGAAATCTGATTCATAGAGTTTTTCCATAAAACGCTCTGCTTGTTCCAGCCTTAATGGATCAGGTGTAAACATACCTGTGAGTGTTCTATATTCTTTAATCTGTTGAATCATCTCACCAAAACCCGTAAAGAACACACGGTAACCGCGTTCTAATAAAGCATGGCCTACACAGATTGCTAAGAAGGTCTTACCTGTACCTGGCTTACCAAAGAAGAAGTAGCCTGGCACGTCTCCTGGTACAAACTGATCCACATAGTCCTCCATCATCTGACGAACCCTTATTTGAAGTTCATAAGGACTTGGGAAATCAGCCTTCTCGCGTGGATCCTTCTCTCTATTAAAGAGTTCTAAACGAAAATATTCGAATTTATGCTTCTTATATTGCTCAAGGCCAGAATCTTCTAAAAGTATTGGATAAACGCTTTGTGCAAAACAAGCTGTACAACGCTCCCCTTCAAACAAACCCGTGTCATTACAAACTCTGCAATCAAAATCAGGCTCATCAAAATACAAGTCATAGCCTAAATCACTTAATAGTTCATAGCGATTTTGCTTGGCTGCTTCATGCACTTCACGTGCATCTATAGCCTTTTCTGTATCAGGACCACCAAAGCTCACTTCCAACAAGCGACTGCCACTTAGGCGCACCTTTCGATCCGCCTCTAACAATTCTGGATGCGCTTGATACGCCAGATTGCGCTTCGCCTGGCCACGAAGTTCTGCCGCTTCTTGCTTCTCTTGATAGAGTTTTGCCAATTTGTATTGAAAGCTGGATCGACTATCCGATGTCCTACGAGACATGACTCTCCCCTTCATCTTTC
>CAYXVJ010000011.1:3305-5289 GCA_964468675.1 uncultured Oscillospiraceae bacterium | reverse complement strand
TTAGCTGTTCTTCTCTTTGCTCCTGTGCAAATAAATCCACTTCAAAAGACTCGAAGAACTCATCTGAATACTCTCGCTGCTCGAAATTACCAACATTACCATAGCGACCACGTCCACCTAAAGGATTCTCTTGTCCTGTTTGCTTAGCAGCTGGTCTCTCACGCATCCATTTCGATTTACTTGCCTCTTCATATTGCCTGATTTCTGCAACACTCTTTAGTTTTGCTTCATGCCACTCCGTTAACATCTTATCGAAGTAATTCAAATTAGGCTGGCCAATACGCACGGCATTTTGCAAGGCAATGTCGATGACATCCATATCATAGCCATAGACACGCACCCATTTATCCACCATACGGTCGTCGTATTCGCTCATATTCTTGCGTAACTTACGGCCGATTTCATTCCTGATGACTTCAAAGCGTTCACGCAAGGCAGAGTAGCGGTTTAGGTCTTGGTATGTGACTACCCCTTTACTAGACCAATCCTTAGCAACAGCTGAGATATAGTTCTTATTGGATAATTTATTTCTACTTGCACATTCATTGAATAGTGCATAGACCACTTCTGGTTCAAAGTGATACGCTTGAAACCATTCATCGATGGCCTGATACCAAGAATATCCCATCATGCCGTGGAAGAAGGACTTATTCACTTCACTCACGAGCTTATCACGTTCTGGCTGTCTACTCGTACGCTCAATAACTTCAGCAGGTGATGCAGATGTCTTGGGTCTATAGTATCTAGCCACTTCAATTTCTTTAATATCGCGTATGGTTAAGGTCTTTTTTCTATCGTCATAGTCGATCAAACCTTTTTGCGACAACTCAAATATGCCTGCTTTTACTTCATCGAGGTCCGTCTCCAGGCGCCTAGCAAGCTCTGTGCCGGTAATGGCCTCGTGATGGCGACTGACATGTAAGGCATACAAATATATCTTTACAGCAATTCCTGAAAGCTGCGCCATATACTCAGAAATAAAAACATCCGGCACCAATGTGTCGGAGAACAGCATCTTCCTGGCATCATCTATCCGCACGAAGCAACTCCCTTCATTTTTAAACCAGCTTAAATATCTAGCTGGCACATCTCGTACCCAATATTATACCTGAACTTCAGAAATGACGGGCACACAGGAAAGAGATCCCGCCAAATGTTTACATCTGACGGGATCTCCCTTCAAGTTCTAATAGTTACGATTTAGAATTCTGCATTCTTCATGCGTAAGTAACTCTTGTAGCGACGCTCAGCATCCTTCTTAGCTTTCTCAAAGATAAGCTCAACTTGCTCTGCTGGATACTTCTTATACAAGGAGCTATAACGCACCTCTTGCATCATGAAGTCCTTCAAGAGATCAAGATCTGGTTCCTTCGAGTCAAGCTGGAATGGATTCTTGCCTTGGTCTTCTAGACGTGGATCGAAACGATACATGTGCCAGTAACCGGATGCAACAGCTTCCTTCTCACGCTCTTGTGTCTGCTTCATGCCACCTCTGATACCGTGTGCGATACATGGTGAGTAAGCAATGACTAGAGATGGGCCATCGTATGCTTCAGCCTCTAATAAGGTCTTCAAGGTCTGTGATTGGTTTGCACCCATAGCGATCTGTGCAACATAGACGTAACCATAACTCATGGCCATCATGCCGAGATCCTTCTTACGGATTGGCTTACCACCAGCAGCGAACTGAGCAATTGCACCTGTTGGTGTGGACTTAGATGCCTGACCACCAGTATTCGAGTACACCTCAGTATCGAAGACGAGGACGTTGACGTTATTACCTGTGGATAATACGTGATCCAAGCCACCGAAGCCGATGTCATATGCCCAACCGTCACCACCGAAGATCCATGTTGAACGCTTCGATAAGTAATCTTGGTTGTTCAAGACGAGTTTACGTAAGCGATCGACTTCTGGGTTATCAGATTCGATACCTTCGAGCACGTCCACTAATGTTTCTGTTGCTTCAATGGTGCTATCGCTA
>CAYXVJ010000011.1:0-3283 GCA_964468675.1 uncultured Oscillospiraceae bacterium | reverse complement strand
TTTCCTTTAGCTGTTCAAGGTTGATCTCAGCACGCTTGCGGATTTGCTCATAACCTAAGTGCATACCTAGACCATGCTCAGCGTTATCCTCAAAGAGTGAGTTTGCCCATGCTGGACCTCTGCCCTGTGCGTTTGGCTTATATGGCGTAGCAGGTGCGGATCCACCCCAGATTGATGAACAACCTGTTGCGTTTGAAATCTGCATGCGCTCACCGAAGAGTTGTGTGACAAGTTTTGCATAAGCAGTCTCACCACAACCAGCACAAGCACCGCTGAACTCGAAGAGAGGCTCTTCGAATTGGCTACCCTTGACGATGGATTTCTTCATTGGGTTGGACTTGCGTGGCAAGTTGATCATGTAGTTCCAGTTATCTGCTTCGACCATGTGATCACCGATTGGCTGCATGACAATGGCTTTTTCCTTGGCAGGACATGTCATGACACATGTAGCACAACCTGTACAGTCTAGTGCTGATACTTGGATACGATACTTGTATTCGTTATAAGGTCTCATACCATCAACAACTGCTGCAGGTGAAGCTTCTGCTTCTTCCTCATCCAATAGGAATGGACGAATAACAGCATGTGGACAGACAAGTGAACACTGATTACATTGGATACAGTTCTCTGGGAGCCACACTGGAATCTCTGTTGCGATACCACGTTTCTCGTATTGAGCTGTACCTTGTGGGAAGTGACCATCAGCCATCTCAGCAAAGGTGCTAACAGGTAAGCTATCACCCTTCTGACGGTTCATGATCTCAACTACGTTCTCAATGAATGCTGGGACGTCGCGGTGTGCTTCTTCCTCATCCACAAGATTTGCCCACTCTGCAGGAATAGCTACTTCACGGTAGTTATCTAGACCTGCATCAACAGCCTTGTAGTTCATGTTTACGATGTCTTCACCCTTATTACCATAAGAGTCAACAATCGCTTGCTTCATGTAAGTTACTGCTTCATCAATCGGAATGACGTTTGCAAGTTTAAAGAATGCAGATTGGAGCACGGTGTTTGTGCGGTTTCCAAGACCTAAGTCTGCTGCGATGCTGACTGCATCAATGGCATAGAACTTAGCATTCTTCTTTGCAAGGTCACGCTTCATGGAGTTTGGTAAGTTTGCTGCAATTTCTTCATCTGTCCAAGTGGTGTTCAAGAGGAAGGTTCCACCTTCTTCTAGAGCCTCAACCATGTCATAGTTGTTGACATACGATTGTTGTGAACAAGAAACAAAGCTTGCTTTATTGATTAAATATGGTGATTGGATTTTGTTCTTACCGAAACGAAGATCAGAAATAGTAATACCACCTGATTTCTTCGAGTCATAAGAGAAATATGCTTGCGCATACATATCCGTATGGTCACCAATGATCTTGATGGAGTTTTGGTTTGCACCAACAGTACCGTCAGAACCTAGGCCCCAGAAACGACAAGCAATGGTGCTCTCGTCTGCAACATCAATATTCTCCAATATCGGCAGTGACAAGTGAGTGACGTCATCCACAATACCTATTGTGAAGTTATGTCTTGGCTCATCTGCTGCAGCATTTTGGAAGACTGCATTGATCTGGTCAGGTGTTGTATCCTTGGATCCTAAACCGTAACGGCCGCCAACAATGCTTGGCTTCACATGGTGATTCTTGAACGCAGCAACCACATCAAGATAAAGTGGCTCGCCTTCAGCACCTGGCTCTTTGGTACGGTCAAGAACAGTAACGTTCTTAACGGTCTCAGGAATTGCATTTAAGAATGCCTCTGTTGGGAATGGACGATAGAGACGAACAGATAAGAGACCTGTCTTCTCACCACGTGCATTTAAGTAATCGACAACTTCTTGTACGGTCTCACAAACAGAACCCATGGCAACGATGACGCGCTCTGCATCTTCTGCACCGTGGTAGTTGACAAGGCCATAGTTGCGACCTGTTAATTCATTGATCTTGCCCATGTACTCTTCAACGATACCCGGAACTGCTAAGTAGTATGGGTTCGAGGCTTCTCTAGCCTGGAAGAAAATATCTGGGTTTTGTGCTGTACCTTTGAGTACAGGATTATTTGGTGTTAAACCACGATCACGGAACTCTTGTAATGCTTCTTGGTCAATTAAAGCTGCTAAATCCTCATAAGATTGAACTTCGATCTTTTGGATTTCATGTGATGTACGGAAGCCATCAAAGAAATGTAAGAACGGGATACGAGATTTAATTGTTGCCAAGTGAGCTACTGCTGCAAGGTCAGTTGCTTCTTGTACGCTATTGGAAGCGAGCAAGGCAAAACCTGTTTGACGGCAAGCCATTACGTCTGAGTGATCGCCGAAGATAGACAGAGCATGGCTAGCAATTGCACGTGCTGAGACGTGGAAAACTGTAGGTAATAGTTCACCTGCAATTTTGTACATGTTCGGAACCATCAGGAGTAAACCCTGTGATGCGGTATATGTCGTCGTAAGTGCACCTGCTGACAATGAACCGTGAACGACGCCTGCTGCGCCTCCCTCGGACTGCATTTCGATCACGTTAACCGTTTGATCAAAGGCATTCTTACGACCTTGTTGTGACCAGATGTCGACACTGTCCGCCATAGGAGACGACGGAGTGATCGGGTAGATACCCGCCACTTCAGTGAAGGCATAGGATGTGTAAGCAGCCGCTTCGTTACCATCCATGGTCATGAACTTCTTTTCTTTAGCCATGATTACTCTCCTTCTATAAAGTATAATAAGGCTCATAGCCTGCCACTAATGACAAGGTCAGGCCACTTATGATTGTACCAGATTCACCCACATTCGTCACACTTGTTACCGAATACAGGTAATCACGCTCAACTATTATATCACGTTTTTCGCATTTGTTACTTTTATCTCAATATTTTAGTGTAGAATTTTCACTCAGAAAATAGGACATATTCTACAATTCTTACTAGAGCAAATAAAAATGCCCCAGCTGTTTCATTTAGCTGAGGCACATTTTATTGTAATGCTATCGTTTATGCTTGATAGGTATTTGAAATCACTGAGAAGTCTTCTGTCTTCAAGGAAGCACCACCGACGAGTCCGCCATCAATGTTCTCTTGACCGAATAAACCGGTGACATTCTTCGCATTGACTGAACCGCCATAGAGGATGCGGATCTTATCTGCTGCATCTTCATTGTAGAGTTCTGCGATCGTCTTACGCACGAATGCACATACTTCTTCAGCTTGCTCATCGGATGCAGTGACACCAGTACCGATTGCCCAGATTGGCTCATAAGCAATGGTGATGAGGTAGAGTTTTTCTTCTGGA
>CAYXVJ010000010.1:0-23544 GCA_964468675.1 uncultured Oscillospiraceae bacterium | reverse complement strand
TAATTGCACCTACCTAAACTGGTGGGTGCAATTTCTATCAGTAATAAAGCTAGAAGCAAGTATCGAAGGATCACTACGGTAAATCAGTGTTGCAGAAGCCATTCACCAAAAAGATAGATCGTGTAGTATGAAGTAAATGAAAGAACACAGTGGATATGATTTTGATAGATAAGATAAACGATATGCTTCTAAGCATAATCTATCTAGAATAAGAGGGTGAGTATGAAGTATAGCGTTAAGATACCTAAAACAGACGAAGCTTTATCTGAACATCTAAAGGCTAATGGATGGGCACGCTTAAAAGAGCCTCAAAACTTTATGACGGCATTGCTATTCTCCCTCCCGTTTATGGCAGTAGGTTTAGGTTTAACGATCTTAGTTAGTATGCCGTTCCAAGTGCTTCAACAGGCCATCCAAGGTCTATCGAGTGGCTTTAACTTCAGTATTGAACTTCCCTCATTACTCATTGGCTTGGTGAGCATGTACTTTTTTGTCATCTTACATGAGCTATTACATGCAGTAGCCATCCCAAATTTTCTTCACTCAAAGAAGACCTATTGGGGCATCACCTGGCAAGGTGGCTTTGTATCGACTACAGAAGAAATGAGCAAGGGAAGATTTTGTTTGATATCCTGTCTCCCCTTTATAATTTTATCTTTAGTCTTACCAGTCATATTAGGGCTAATGGGGAAACTTAGTCTCTTCATTTTATTCTTAGCATGCATCAATGGTATGGGTAGTTCCATTGATTTACTCAACCTAACACTGATATTGTTTCAAGTACCAAATGGCAGTTCCATTATAAATAACGGGTTTGAAACCTATTACAAATAGTTTTCCAAGTTGTCTATACCATATTTATTGATTTGAAGCTGCCTTTGTTTGACTATCTATTCTTATCAATTCATGTTAAATTATTGTGATTCTATGTGTGCTGGAGGCATTGTATGACGACAAAAATTAAAGAGTATATACCAGGCTTACTACTAAGCGCTATAGTTGCTCTGATTGCCATTGGCATTAGTAATCTGTTACCAGGTAACATCATCGGAGCTACAGTTATGGCGCTCCTCGTCGGCATGCTCTTTCATCCGATTCTGAAAAAAGACGAACGACTCAAGCCTGGTGTCAGCTTCACCGCTAAAATGATTTTGAGACTCGGTATCATATTGATGGGTGTCAATCTAAACTTCGCTGAAGTATTAGATGTCGGTAAGTACGCTCTCTTCTTAATGGTATTCACGATGGGCTCTGCATTTATAATGGGCAACATCATTGGCAAACTCTTTAAAATCAATTGGAAATTAACCAACCTCTTATCGGTTAGTACAGCCATCTGTGGTGGCTCTGCAGTTGCTGCAGTAGGTCCCGTTATTAAGGCGAAGAACGAAGACATAACCTATGCAATTTCTGCTACCTTTATCTTCGACATCATCACGGTAGTCCTCTTCCCTTGGATAGGTATGGCCTTAGGTATGTCTGATTCAGGCTATGGACTGTGGATCGGCACAGCAGTTAATGACACCTCATCTGTAGTCGCTGCAGGCTATGCCTTCTCTGAACTAGCTGGTAATACGGCGCTCATCGTAAAGCTAACACGTACACTGTTCATCATCCCATATGTTCTCATCTTCTCAGTTATTAACGAGCGTATTGAAGCCAAAACAAATGGTATTACTGGACGTGCTCCCATTAACATGAAGAAGATCTTCCCTTACTTCATCATTTTCTTCTTAGTCATGGTAGCCCTACGCAGTACAGGCATCATTTCAGATACGATTGCCCCTACAATCTCAAACGCCTCAAGATTCTTTATGGTCATGGCCTTATCTGCTATTGGTCTATCGACAAGCTTCGGTGACCTAAAGAGCATTGGGCCAAAACCTATGTTCTTAGGCTTTATTGTCGATTCATTGGTTGTTGTAGTATCCATCGTCGTCTTGATCTTGACCAGCAGATTCTAAGTCTTAACACAACACTATAAGGAGTACTTATGGACCTTATTTCTTTCGATGACTTCTTAAAATGCGATATTAGAGTGGGACAAATTATACAGGCAGAAGACTTTCCTAAGGCACGAAAACCATCTTACAAACTCTGGATAGACTTTGGCACTGATATTGGGATAAAAAAGTCCAGTGCTCAAATCACTGAATGCTATCAGTTAGAAGATTTAGTTGGTATGCAAATACTAGCCGTCATTAACTTTCCACCAAGACAAATTGCAGATTTTATGTCTGAAGTCTTGGTGCTAGGCACCTACTCAAAGCAAGGCGTTGTTTTAATTACCCCCAACAAAGCAGTCGATAACGGCGATAAGCTTGGCTAGTGGCTCTACTTTCATTTAAAATCAAATTGAATATTAAATGTTTCATTATTTGCAAGCTCAATCTTATTTAGGAGATAGACATGAAGCTAGGGAAGATGATCGGACAAGGTAATACTGCAAACGTTTATTTGTGGCAAGATAAAACCGTCATTAAGCTATTTACGAAAGGCTATCCTTTAGATGCGATCAAATTAGAATTCACCAACGCAATCGCTCTAAACAAGCTAGATATTCTAACACCCAAAGCACACGAAATCGTTTATATCAAAAATCAAATAGGCATTATCTACGACCGAATTGATGGCAGATCCTTATTGGATAAGATTCTAGAAGATAAAGACTTAAAGCTAAGCGCAAAGCAGCTGGCACAGCTACATCAAACAATATTGAAACATGATGTAAATGGCCTAAGAGACTATAAAAGCTTCTTGAGATCCAACATATTAAATCTAGAAGACAGTGTAAGTAGAGATCTTGCATTGACTCAGCTTGACAGATTAAGTGATGGTAAAGCTTTATGCCATGGCGATTTCCATCCTGGTAATATTTTGATCCAAGGAGACCTGGCCTATACAATCGACTTCATGAACACCTGCCAAGGTCCACGAGAGTACGATATTGCAAGAACAGTTTTCTTGATCAAATACACCCCTGTCCCTGATGACATAGTAGATAAGATGGGCTTTCAAAGCATGAAAGACACGCTAGCTAAGCTCTATCTAGATGAGATGAAAGTAAGAGATCTAGACATAAAAGATTATCTAGATGTGATACGCTTAGCAAGACGAAGTGAAGTTCCCGAAGAAGTCCCTTACAAAGGCTACGATTGACAGGAGATGTTATGGTAATCGATTTCAAAAAACAAGATAAAGCACTCTATCAAGTTAAGACGATTCCCTCCATCATCGATGTACCTGAGATGACTTTCATCCGAGTCGATGGCAAAGGTGACCCCAACACAAGTAGCGAATATAAGGCTGCTGTTGAACTTCTTTATGCACTCTCTTACACCATCAAGATGAACAACAAAGCCATCCTAGAATATGTAGTGCCCCCACTAGAAGGTTTATGGCATGTAGACGATGCATTCACAGGTGGTGGCGCAAGGATTGAAGATAAAAGTAAGTTCATCTGGACCATGCAAATCAGGCAACCCGATTTCGTGACGGATGAAGTCTTCATGGCTGCAAAAGAAATATTAAAAAAGAAAAAACCGATGCTTGATACGAGCCTTGCAAGACTAGAACGATCTGAAGAAGGACTTTGTGTCCAAGTCATGCATATAGGCTCTTACGATGAAGAAGCAAAGACTGTCGTCACCATGGATCAGTACGCCATCGACCATGGCTACAGCTTAGACATCAATGAGCAAAGGCGTCACCATGAAATATACATCTCAGATCCTAGAAGAGTAGCACAAGACAAGCTTAAAACCATATTAAGACATCCCATCAAAACTCAAGTTTAACAAGCTTGATAGAACACATTTAGCCAATGAAGTCATCTAGGAGAACCAAGTATCTAGCTACTAAAAAATCCAAGTGCTTATACTCATTTGTTGTGACGCCCATAATGGAGAGGAGTTCACGAATATGAGCTTGCACTGTTTTAATGTTAGCCTGGGTATATTCATCGTTTACGGGGATAAAGCCCCATACATCAGTGGTATCTATGCCGATATAAACTGAAAAAATCTTCTGCCCATCTCTCCTATACTCAGCTATATAGACACGCTCATCTGCTTGTTCAAGATAGCCTAAAGATCTTGCATGGAGCTCATAATAGCGAACAATATTTTTAAGTTCTTGCTTATCCTCAAGCTTTTGACATGTAAATGCTAAGTTTAATGCTTCGATCGCATCTTCTACTTTACGGCTTTCTACCAGATCCTCATTGATGTATATTTCAACTCGAGAGAACAGAGCTTTTAACTTATTTCTGTCCGTAGTCCATGAAACGTCGCTAAATCATGTGACCCTAGATCATCTAGCCTTAGGTCATCTACCTTGTAAATAAAATCCTCTAACATGTCATCCCTCTCTATAGAAAGCCATTTGTGCCAATCACCAACAGCCTCATTATACATAATTCTATTCCCTTCCAAAAGGTAATAGAATCAAGTTTTTAGTCTAGTCATACTTAAGAAAGTGAGCGTATAATGAGGTTTATGGTAGCTCATAGATGGAGCGAACAAATTACAAGTTGAGGTAATCTTAAGCATGGATCTATATAAGCAATTCTTCTCCTTAGAGATAGATCAAGATGCCCTTGGATTAATTAAAGCTAGAGAAAGTATCCCATACTTTTGTACACCTATTGGCTCAAAAGTATTCGCTCGTTTAGGTGTGGATGGTATCCACTTTTGTACCATCCCCAGTATAGACCCAAACATGGTCTTTGTCGTTAGCCCAATCCCTTGTAGCGATCAACATGTATTGCCAGTAGCGCATAACTTTAAAGACTTCTTGTCCCTTGTTCTAGCTTGTAATGGAGCAAGCCTTCTTGAGCAAATCAGTAGCATCGACGAAGAACTATTTCTAAGTTTGCAGATAACAGAATCTAGTGCTATAACTCTAGAACAAGAACAGGCTTTAACTGACCTCAAAGAGACATTTAACATTCAATCTTTGAAGGATCCATATACCTATGTCAAAGACATCCAAACGCATTTTGACTATGAGAGTATCCCCTTCTCAGATGAGTACTATGACGTAACAGGTAAGACTCCCCCTATCCATTAAACTATAGCAGCAGATTAAACGAGCTTAACTTAGCTTAGAAGAAACACAATATATGTTAGAACAATTAAGAATAGACAATTTCAAACAAGTATACGAGCTCATGGAGATGAGTTTTCCTAAAGTTGAATTCAGATCCTTCCAGGCACAATACGATCTCTTAAAGCATGACGAGTATGCTATATACACCTACTCTGATAAAGAAGGTAAAGTGATGGCCTTTATTGCCGTTTGGCAATTGACAGACTTCCTCTTTATTGAACATATTGCGGTTCATAAGGAATGTAGAAATCAAGGTCTAGGCGCTAAACTCATTAGTGAATTAAAAGAGAACAGCCAAAGCCTACTGTGTTTAGAAGTAGAACTTCCAGAAAATAACATGAGTCAAAGACGTATCGGCTTTTATGAGCGAAACGGTTTTAAGGTGAATCCTTACCCTTACACACAACCTCCACTAAGAGCAGGTGATCTGTCAATCCCTATGTATCTCTTAACGAGTGGTAAAACAGTAGACGAAGCTTGCTTTTTAAAGATGAAAGCAATGCTTTACAAAACAGTCTATCAATACACAGGATCCGATATTGAGGAGAGATAAGTTGGAGTATAAGAGATCTATATTGGACTCTAAAATTTTGCTTCAAGCTTCGTAGCAGATAGCAGTTTTCTAGTACAAGCTATCTTCATCTATAAAGACTTCCTTTTATATAATTGAACTATATTTCCTGTTAGGTATAAAAGAGAAGCTAATGTACTACATACCAAGCTTGTCCCTCTTATATAATGAGCATAACAAATCCTTCTCCACTGATGCACCAAAGCTTTCAAGCAAATGAAAGAGATCTGTATGCTTTTACATTTCGGCAAGATACTGTGGCAAGAAATAGATAGAAAAACAAATACTACTCCTAAACTAGACCAAGATATAAAAACTGATGTCTTGATTGTCGGTGCAGGTATGAGCGGCAACTTAACGAAGTATCAAACATTGAAATTTGCTTTTAATAAGACGATTCACGGTATAAATATAGACATCGAATACTCATGGAATGCACTATTTGCTACATCCAAGGATAACTTGCCTTTCTTAGGCAAAGATCCTAAGCATAAGAACTACTACTATGTCCTCGCATACGAAGGCAATGACACTTGCTACTCACTTGCTGGAGCAACAATCATTGCTGATCTGATACGAGGTATAGATAATCCGTGCAGCCATATAGTACGTATAGACCCGCAAGCAAAACCATATACATCAGCTCTAATAGCTTACCAATACCAGCAATAGCAGAGAATGTATGTTTTGATATAAATGGTCAAGTATAACAGATTATTTGTACATGTTTTACTTTGTTATACTTACTATATAATCAGCTAGCAAGGTAATGATATGAAAAGCAAAATCAGAAAGTTCTTATTAGCAACTATTGGCAAGAGTTTGCCGCCGTCTTACCAACCATTTGGTAAAGCTTCGAATCGCTTTAGGGTTTGGTGTGCCAAAGGCATTGTCCAAGAGCTAGGAAAGCAAGTCACAGTTGAAAAAGGGGCGAATCTACAAGCGGGTGTCATTTTGAAGGACTTTTCGGGTGTAGGCATAAATTGCCTGGTCTCCAAAGGAACTACTATACACGAACACGCCATGATGGGACCAGATTGTTTGATCTATACGTCGAATCACAAATTCGACCAAGAGAGTCGGCAATTCAAGGGATTCACAGCAGTTCAGCCTGTCGTAATCCACGAGCATGCATGGTTAGGTGCTAGGTGCATCATCTTACCTGGTGTCACGATCGGTAAAGGTGCCATTATCGGTGCAGGAGCAGTTGTAACGAAAGATGTACCCGATTACCATGTGGCAGCAGGTAACCCTGCACGCATCGTTAAAAGCCTTCTAGATTGATCCTAGCTCCTAATTTACTGTTGACAAGCGCCTACTGCTTTCTTATGATGAATCTATTAAGTATATATGGATAAATACGAGGTGTGTGATGTCAAAATTTAAGCAAAGCGTAGTGATTCTTTTATGTGCAGCTCTATTGGGCACTGTACTATTCTTCACAGGCAGGACTTTAAAGGGTGATGAAGTACGCGACCAAAACATGAACAAGTTTGTGAACCTATTCCACCATGAACTCATGTTGACGAATCACTTGCTATCTTCTGTTGATAGTTGGGATGACTCTATCCTTTCATCAGACATCATCCAAAATCCTATGCAACAACTCTATACGCATCTAGCCAATTTGGAATCACTCTATCAACATGGGTATTCCATGATTGAGCAAGATGGTCCACATAGCCTATATGGTGGTTCAGACAGTTTTAGATTGATTCGATTTGCGATAGGGACAGGTGTTATTCACAATGACGTGCACCTAAATGACCACTTCTTAGCAGACAGCTTACTCTCAGATAAAGAGATAGCCTTTTTAAAAGCTCTAAATGAAGATCTCCAAGGCATTCAATTAGCCTTAGAAAAAGACGATAAAAGCGGAGCTAAATCAGGTCTTAGCATTGAAGCGTTTAACAGTACTACAAGAGATTTCCTAGATAAGTACAGCATTTCGAATCTGCCTCAACTCCAATTAGCTAACTAATCTCTTAACGCCCCCATAATTAAATATAATGCTATGATTGACACAAGTATTTCAGGCTGTTATAGATCCTGGATAGATAAAGGAGTGCTTTGTCTACTCCTAGGCAAAGCCGTGTATGTGTATGAAAACTACAAATCCTAAACCTTTCTCTAAAAAAGAACGTTTTATCTTCGCATCTGCAGATATCTGGGGCGGTGGTGGCCAGACCGTTATCTCAGTCTTATACTTAGTCTTTTTAACGAATATATTAGGTGTAAGACCAGGTCTTGCAGGTACCACCCTGATGGTGGCTAAGATATGGGATGCAGTAATTGATCCCTTCTTAGGTGTCTTAGGCGATAATACGCGTACAAAATGGGGACGAAGGCGCCCTTACCTCATCTTCGGTGCAGTAGCCCTACTCATGGCGATGGCTCTCCTCTGGCTCCCTATACGTTTCAACTCTGATCTAGCAAGAGCTGCCTTTATCCTGATTACGAACATGTTCTACGCAACAGTCGCCTCCATGATTGCTATCGCTTATTCCAGCCTTAGCACAGAGATCACGAACGACTACGAAGCTAGAAATAAACTCAATGTTACTAGACTAGTCTTCTCACTTGTAGCAACCGCCATCTGTAGCCTTCTTCCCTCGACCTTCTTCTCAATGCTCAGCGATGGCAAGATCACGGTGAATCAGTTCTACCTCATCATTGTTTTAGGTTTTGGTTTAGTCTTTACCATCCCTGTTTTTGCTGCGGGTATCTTTACAAGAGAGCGAGTGCCTTACACAGATGAAAAGGTAAAACTAAATGCGTTCACCTTAATTGAACCACTAAAAGTCAAAGCATTCAGACGCTTGATTGCCCTTTATATTACTCAAACGGTGACCTTAGACACCGTGTCTGCTGTCGTTATTTACTACGGCTTATATGTCGTCACAGGCGTAAATGCCACCATCTTCTTAGCCTGCTTCCTCATCGCTCAAATCCTCATGATGCCCATCTTTAATAAACTGGTGAGCAGCAAAAGTAAGACCTTACTCTACCGCCAAGGCTTACCTCTAGCCATAGTAGGTGCTATCGGCATTGGTCTATATCCATCCGCTTGGCCTGCACTAGGCGTCTATATTATCACCTTCATTACTGCCATTGGTTTTTCTGGTGCCTTAGTCTTAAGCTGGATCATCTACCCCGATGTGGTCGATATCGGTGAACTGGTAGAAGGTACACGTAAGGCAGGAACCTATAGCGCAAGCATGACCTTTATCAGGCAGATCTCATCTGCTGCAACCATATTCGTCTTAGGCCTTGCCTTAGAACTATCCGGTTTCATCTCACCTACAGACTCAGTCCCTGTACCTGTACAGCCAGTTGCTACAGTTTGGTCCATCCGCCTTATTATAATCTTAGCCTTCACCCTATTAGGACTAAACGGGATACGAAACGCAAAGAAACTACGCCTATCCCCTGAGATTTCAAAACGCGTGAAATACTTCTTAGAGCACAGGCATAAACAAGAAGAAGCAAAAGGGCAAGATCCACTAACAACAGAAGAAGAGATCGAATTAGAAGCCTTGATGAAAGAATACAAGTAAGGATTAAAATGCCAACACCACATGAAAGAACACCTACATGTTTCAAAGAGATTTATTTACTAGACCTTGGGCATGAAATCGATGAATCTGGAATCCATCGGCTTCTAGACTTTATCAATAAGCGACACGATTGCTCTGATTTTCGTATGCTGCCAATATTGAGGAGTCTTTACGCTTATTCTAGCTTGATCTCAAATAAGACAGTCCAAGCCATGCGAGATACTGTTTTGAATTTTAAATACTGGATCGATGAACCAGGTATAGACAGCATGTGTTATTGGAGTGAGAACCATCAGCTACTTTTCGCTGCATCGGAGTACTTAGCAGGCCAACTTTATCCAGAAGATATTTTTACGAATAACAAGGAAACAGGCCTTTGGCACATGCAAAAAGCAAAGCTTCGTTTGGAGATATGGTTTGATACAAGATTTCGATATGGCTTTGTTGAATGGCACTCGAATACTTACTACGAAGAAGATATCGCTGCCTTATCCATACTAATCGATTTTGCTAAAGATACAGAGATCGTAGAAGATGCAACAACACTATTGGATCTCCTACTTCTAGATATGGCCTTACACAGTTATAAAGGCTTATTTGCTGCAGCAAGTGGCAGATGCTATGCGAAGCAAAAACAAGATCCAAGCAAACAAGACGTAAGAGACATCTTAGGACATGCTTTTGGTTTTAAGCAAGCATCCGCTTACGACTACAGCAAGGTATCTAGTGATTTCCTCTTGAACAAAAAATATAAGGTACCAACAGTAATCCGAAAAATAGCTACAGATGAAGAAACCTCTCTTGTCCTTGACTCACATGGTCTATCTTTAAAAGAAGCATTGAGAGTATTTCCAGATAAAGATGATACACTTCGGCATGGTCTATATTTATGGAGCATGGAAGCCTTTAGCAATCCTGAATCTGCAGAGCAAACAGTCAATATGTGGCGTAAATGGCAACTTCAAAAGAACAAGTTCTTAAGTAGTATCCGCTATATGGATATACCTGTCATTAAACATCTCGGTCTGCTTCCCCTTCTCGTTCGTATCTTAAATCCTGTCACCCAAGGACTCGCCATACAGCGTGCTAACACCTATACCTACCGCACGAAACACTTTATGCTATCCACTGCACAGCAATACCATCCTGGAAGCTTTGGAGATCAGCAGCATATCTGGCAAGCTACAGTTGGCAAAGGAGTTTCTGTCTTTACAACACATCCAGGCACAAGCTTAGATGAAGACAGTGTGCGTAATAGGACACCTAACTATTGGGTTGGTAATGGCATCCATCCTCATGCCCAGCAACACGAAAATGTAGCACTCGTCTACTATGACCTTAGTCCTAGGAGAGGATTGATGGAAGGTAAAAGGCAGCTCTTTACCCACGCCTGGTTTCCTACGGAAGCCTTCGATGAAGTGATTTTGCTAGGCGACTATACCTATTGTGCCAGAAGCGATGAGGGATATATAGCACTGTTAGGAACAGAAAAAACCATCTTAAACGCTCCTTCAGAACTGATCCAATATGGCAAAATTAGCTGTTGGGCAGCCATCCTGGGCTCAAGTGAAGAGATGAGTTTTTCTGCATTTATCGCATCAGTAAAAGCATCTAGATTCACACGTAAAAAGAACCTTTTGTCCTTGACGTATCAAGAGACAGAATACATTTTAGAGTACAAATCCAAGTTCACCGTCAATGGAATCGTAGAAGAAATCGACTATCCTAGACTAAATTCAAAGTACGGCACTGTAATGAGAAATCCCGATCGGTACGAACTATCCATGGATGATGAGACACTCATCTTAGAACGCTAGTGACTCTTACTAAAAGCTAGGCACATGCCTGACATCTTGATTTAAGTAAAAAAGAGTTGATCTGCTTACCATTTTTTTTAGACTAGCACTCTCTAGGCAAGTGATACATTAAGCTTTATAATTCAATTATTAATATATTGTGCAATCTTGTTTATCTTTAAAGCATATTGTACTTGACTGCCACTCGTTTTATATCTTGTCATTACTGTAGATGTGGCTATTTTTGTTTTTGGGGGAAAACAGCTTATGGCGAGGAAATTTGATAAAGACACTGTAAGTGAAGCAGTCGGTTCTACTTTAAAGAAAACAGGAGAATTCGGCAAAGGCCTTGCAAAACATGCTCAAAAACAGTCTGCCCAAATGCTAGACAAATCTAAATCCGATCGTTTTATGCGCAGATTAAAGAAATACAATCCATTATTTCCAGATCAGTATCTTGATCCATCTTTTACTTTACCTGCCATGCTCGTCATTACAGATGGTAATAGTAGGCGCGATATCGATGTTTGTGTTGGTGCTATCGGTTGGCACAGTGTGCAAAACGGTTTAGAAGTCCTTCACCTATACGAAGAAGCAGTCCAAACCAGTGGCTTAGAGTTTATACCTTCAGCGAGACGAGATGCCATCTACTATGTCGACCATTTTAATCCGAAACGTTTTATCAACATTGAATCGATCTTCGATGTTGCCCATGAAGAACGCTTAGCTGAGCTAAAACACATTGCTCATGCCTTAGGTGCAATTCGCTGCACGATAAAAATCAGTGAGTCTAATGTATCAACAAATAGGCGAATAGCGAACAAGAAACTAAGCGCAGGCAAGAAACACTTGGGCTTAGAAACAAAGACGGACGCTTTTGCCGAAGCTGATAGCCAGAACCATCGTTATGGCTCCATCGTAGCCGAGTTTGAAGGCAGCCACGAGGCGGTTAGACCAACACTCAAATGGTTCAAACAACACGACAGTATGACTCGCCTCATTGATATGCGATGCAACAACATACACAGCAACTCGATCAAGCGTGAAACCATTGAAATCAGTGGATCAGCTCAATCCACCATGTCACAAAAGGCAGCTTACACCATCGATGGTGCGATCCAGCAATTGGGGGCTAAGGGAAGTTACGCACTGGAATCAAGTGCTAAACAAGAGAGCAATAGTAAGCTCATCTTTCACATTGAGTTTCCCTAATAGATCAAGAATAAGGATAATGAGCATTTAAAATCGTACAGCAATGCCTTGACGTTTAGATATAAAACGCCAAGGCATATCCTTTATTAACAAAATCTTATGGGAGCAAGTAAGGTAAGAGTGCTCCATAGCCTTCTGCTTTCATCTCAGATTCTGGGATGAAGCGTAGTGCTACACCATTCATGCAATAGCGTAGTCCGCCATCTACTGTAGGCCCATCTTCAAAGACATGACCCAAGTGGTTATCGCCTATCAGTGTTTCTACTTCGATTCTAGACATACCAAAACTATTATCTACATGGTAAGCCAGAGCATCTGTCGTAATTGCTCTAGTAAAACTTGGCCATCCACAATTCGCATCGTACTTCTCAGTGGAGCTAAATAGCGGTTGACCGGTAATGACGTCGACATACAGTCCCGTCTCATAGAAGTCATCGTACTGACTTGTGAAAGGACGCTCTGTGCCCTTTTTCTGCGTCACATCGTAAGCCAAACCTGAGAGTTCGTCTTTTAAAGTTTCGTCATCAGGCTTTGTCTTACCCGGATACAATACTTCATCACTTAAATTCAAGTTCACATGGCAGTAACCACCTGGATTCTTATCGAGGTAATTTTGGTGATACTCTTCTGCAGTGATGAAGTGCCTTAGTGGTTCTAGTTCAATAACTGTCTTCTTCCCTAAGCGCTCTTCAAAGAGAGATAAGGATAGAGTAGATACCTCCATGGACTGCTCGTCTGCAGTATAAATCCCAATCCTGTATTGTTCACCCACATCGTTTCCTTGCTTATTTTGTGAGAATGGCTCAATGATTAAATAGTAGCGCTCCAAGATCTCTGCTAAATGGATGCGGTTCTTGTCATATACCACCTTAACGGTCTCAGCATGCTTTGTAGTACCCAGCTCACGGTAGCTCGTCTGATCGACTAAGCCATTGGCATAACCCGATTCTGTCTCTAAAATACCTGGGATCTTATCAAAGTAAGCTTCTACACCCCAAAAGCAGCCTCCTGCTAAGTAAATTGTTCTTGCATCACTCTTGTTGTCTGGTCGATTCATATCTGCCTCGTTTGTATCAATTTGATCTATATTCTGACTAGTCAAAGCCCCTGTCCCGCTACAAGCTGTAGCGAGCAAGATTAGACATAGTACTAATCCAATCACGTAAAAAGGCCTTCGTTTCATTATTCTATCCTCCAATGACAGCCTCACGTCTCACCCTCATTATAAACCAGAATGTATCGTACCCTTGAAACACACGCGTTAGAAAAGTTAGTCTAGATCGCTAAAACCCTCCTTGAACAAAAGATTCAAGAAGGGTTTCATATATAGATATGCTTATATTCTAGATCAATGACTATTTCGTTTCACTAAGCCAAGTATCCACTTCATCAGGACTACCTAAAACAAAGTGTTCACCATCTACGTGGTGGAAGATGCCTTTGGTGTAATCGAGGCCACTTGTCTCATAGTGGTACTCGAGAGACTCGCGATGCTTTTCAACCATTGGATTGGGATGAGGGATGGCTGAAATCAAAGATCTAGTATATGGATGAAGAGGCCTTGAGAAGATCTCTTCTGTTGTACCTGTCTCAAGCATGTGCCCTTGGTGCAGTACACCAATACGATCGCTGATGTATTTAACCATGGACAAGTCATGGGCGATGAACAGGTAGGCGAGTTCACGCTCTTCAGAGATCTCCTTCATGAGGTTAACAATCTGAGCTTGTATAGACACATCCAGTGCACTGATCGCTTCATCTGCGATGACGAGATCAGGATTCATTACCAAAGCTCTTGCAATACCAATACGCTGGCGTTGACCGCCTGAGAACTGATGAGGGTAGCGAGTCGCAAATTGCCTCGATAGACCTACACGCTCTAAGATATCTAAGACCTTTTCTTCTCGCTCATCTTTTGAGTCATATAACTTATGGACATCTAGCCCCTTCGCAACAATATCTAGTACCGTCATTCTAGGATTTAAACTTGCCATCGGATCTTGGAAGATCATCTGCATGGATGTCCGTAGGTTTCGTTCTGTTGATCTACTCATCTTAGCGGAGATATCCTCTCCTTTAAACTGGATGGATCCAGATGTTGGTTCGTATAGACGGATGATGGACCTGCCAATGGTTGACTTACCACTGCCTGATTCACCAACTAGACCATAGGTCTCACCTTTACGAATCTGGAATGAAACGCCATTGACAGCCTTAACAGTGAACTGACGATTGACGCGGAAGTGCTGCTTTAAATCTTCTACTTCTAATAGAGGTGTATTGGTACTACTTTTGATCTTGGACATAAAGCTCTCCTTCCTTCTTCATGCGTGCAATTCGATTCGCAAGTTCTGCGGGCATCTTGACCTCAGGCGCTCTAGGATCCATGAGCCAGCTAGCTGCATAGTGGTGGCGTGAGATTCTAAACAGAGGCGGTTCAATCCGTTCATCAATCTTTAAAGCATAGCGATTACGAGTCAGGAAAGGGTCTCCTATAAGTTCGCGCGCCATATTGGGCGGGTTACCAGGAATCGGTTGTAGTTCACCTGTCTCGGTCTCAAGGTCTGGCATGGCTGCCAATAGGCCCCAGGTGTAGGGGTGCTTTGGATCGTAGAAAACTTCGTTTACCGTACCACGCTCAACGATTCGTCCTGCATACATAACAGAGACATAGTCTGCAACCTTCGCTACTACACCCAAGTCATGGGTGATGTAGATAACAGAGATACCCGTCTTCTTTTGAATGTCTGCAATTAATTCCAATATTTTAGCTTGGATCGTGACGTCTAGAGCCGTTGTTGGTTCATCACAGATGAGGACATCTGGGTCACAAGCAAGTGCGATCGCGATTACTACACGCTGACGCATACCACCAGATAGTTCGTGAGGGTAGTTTTTCATGCGCTGCTTCGGGTTCGTAATGCCTACTAATTCTAAGAGCTTCACAGCCTTTTGATACGCCTGATCCTTCTTAGTCCGATAGTGATAGCGCATGCCTTCCATAATTTGCTTACCCACCGTCATGGTAGGGTCTAAAGAAGTCATTGGGTCTTGGAATATCATGGCGATTTGCTTACCGTTAATTTGTTTACGGATCTGCTTCTTACCAAGTTTGATTAAGTCTACTTCCAGTTTCTTTTCGTCTTTCTCATAGGTATAAACAATTTCACCGCTGTTGATTTGACCGTTTGAAGCGAGTATACCCATAATGGCCTTAACCGTAACGGACTTACCGCTACCAGACTCACCCACGATCGCAATAGTCTCGCCTTTATAAAGGTCGATATTGACACCACGAACTGCTTGTACGACACCGTTGGAGGTCTTAAAGGATATATCTAAATTTCTTACATCTAAAATGAGTTCATCTTTTTCGATTGCCATATTAAGCCTCCTTCATTGTAGGATCAAGTGCATCTCTTAAGCCGTCCGCTAAAAGGTTAAAGCTCAACATTAAGAGGGCTAGAATCAATACTGGGGTGACGATCATGTAGGGATGGGTTGTCAGTGATTTAAAGTGATCTGAAATCAAAGAGCCTAAAGACGCCATCGGGACAGGTATACCAATACCGATGAAAGCCAAGAATGCTTCTGTGAAGATCGCTGATGGAATCGAGAACATCGACATAATCAAGAGCTGGGAGAAGATATTGGGTAGCATCTCTTTAAAGAGAAGGTCCCTCGATCCTGCACCCAATGTTCGGGCCGCTAAAACATATTCATGCTCTTTTAACTTTAAGATCTCTGCACGCGAAATACGCGCCATACCGATCCAGCCCGTAATCGCTATCGCAATCGTAATGCTTGCTAAACCTGGCTTCATGATGATAATCAGTAAGGTGACGACTACAAGACTTGGAATACCATTTAAAATCTCAATGATTCTTTGCATCACAATGTCTGTAGTACCGCCAAAGTAGCCTGAAATCATGCCGTAGGACATGCCAATGAAGACATCCACAACGACTGCAATAATAGCGATGTAAAGAGAAATACGTGTACCAGACCAAACACGAGTAAAGATGTCTCGCCCTAAAACATCGGTGCCAAACCAATGGTAGACATTCTCTCCATCAGGAATCTCTTCATATTTATTAATCAGGCGAGGTCCTGTTGATGTCTGCAAGGTCTCACTGCCATCAAAAATGCCTAATTTCTCAAGGCCTGGAATACGAGGAGCCATGCTTTCATGCCCTGTGATTTGCTGATCGTATTCGTAAGGTGACATAATGGGACCCATAACCGCGAAGAAGACAATTAAGATAATGCAAAAAAGACCAAAGACAGATCCCTTGTTGCGGAACAAGCGCCCTATCAGGCTCCTCCAAAAAGATTCGCCTGTATAGACATCGTCAATGAAACGACCTTCGTCACGAGGCAAAAACTCAAAATCACCAGGCTTAAAATCCATGCCCTGCAACTTCTCTTCATTTTGTAATTGATATTTTTCATCAGTTGCTTGATGCATTGGCCACCTCCATCTTCTTTTGCTTCTTGCCGCTAGATCCCTTCGTCAAGCGAATGCGAGGATCTAATACACCATAAAGGATGTCTACGAACAACATCATCACGATATACATGGCGCTGTAGATAAAGGCTAAAGTGACAATGACGTTATAGTCGTTCGCTTGAATGGCTTGAACCATTAGCTGTCCAATACCTGGTATAGAGAAGATCTTCTCAACGACTAAGCTACCCGTCATTAAATTAACGACCAGAGGACCTAAGACAGTAATGACTGAAATCGACGCATTGCGCAATCCATGACCTAAGATCAAGCGTGGACCGGTCACACCCTTACTTTCAACCAATTGAATGTAATCCGAGCCCATGACCTCGATCATTTCAGTTCTGGTAAACCTGGCTACCGTAGCAAGCGCGGTCATACTCAAGGCCAGTGCCGGTAAGACATACGACTTCAAACCCAAACTCTGGTTGAACAACATGGGGAATAAACCAGCCTTAAAACCTAACAAATAACTCAGTGCTAAAGCGAAGACGTAACTGGGTATCGACACACCTAACACAGAAATCATGGTTGCTGCTGTATCCCATAAGGTATTGTGCTTCACAGCTGCAAAGACACCTAGCAGTAAACCAATTACTGCACCAAAGGCAATGGCCAAAGCACCTAATGTCAAGGAGACTGGTAGCCTTGTTGCCAAGAGGATAGAGACATCCGTATTCGTTGAGATCGCATAAGACTTACCAAAGTCAAAGGTAAGCATATTCTTAATGTATCTTACAAATTGAATGGGTAATGGATCGTTCAATCCATACTTATTCATAATGATTTCTCTTTGCTCTGCACTGAGCTTCTCATCGTTAAATGGAGAGCCTGGTAAGAGCTGCATCAAGATGAACAAGATTAAAATAATAACCAGTAATGTTGCAAAAGCGAGCAAAATTCGCTTGGCTATATAACTTTTCATATTTACTCCTGTCGCGAAAAACAGGGCCGAACAAAGCCGGCCCAGTCTTCCTTAGCAATCAATTGGATTCGAATACTTAATTAATATTGGCATTCTTATAATTGCGGTTAATACCTACAGAGTGGAACTCAATACCTGATACAGCCGAGTCAATCATGACTGCTTGTGCACTTTGGTAAACTGGTGCGAGCGCTGCATCACCAAGTAAGATACCCTCTGCTTCCATTAAGGCTTCCCAACGTGCCTCTGGATCATTGGCTAGATCACCTGACTTGGCAGATTCGAGTAGCGCATCGTAATCTTCATTGCCCCAGCCTCCGTCATTGTAAGGACCATCGGTGACGAAGAGTTCAAGGTAGGTCATTGGGTCAGCATAGTCTGGGCCCCAACGGGTTAAGCCAATGTCATAGTCGCCTGCACGCATGCGATCTAAGCGGTTCTTCTTCGGCATCTGCTCTAGATTGAGCGTGACGCCTTCAAGGTTTGTTTCAATTTGTGACTTCAAGACTTGAGCAACGTTGATTGCACTTTCAGTATCTTCAACCAACATGGTGAATTCAAATGTGTCTTGACCTAGTTCTGACTTAGCTGTCTCAAGTGAAGCTTTTGCTGCTTCGACATCAAAGCCCAAGTATGTATCTGCTGTGTCACGGAAGTCATCTCCGTTTGGACCTGTAGCTAAAGCAATTGGCACGAAGAAGTCTGCTGCGATCGAGCCATCTTTCAAGATGGTGTTGACGATTAGATTCTTATCGAATGCTTGTGCTAAAGCGGTTCTAAGTGCAGTGTTCTCTAAACCAGCAGTTTCTGTATTGATGGACATGTACCAGAGGAACCCTGCTGCTACCGTATCAAACTCAGGATCGTCTTTGAATAGATCGATTTGCTCACCAGCTAGTGTAACGATATCGAGGTCACCATTTTGGTAAGATAACATGGCTTGTTGGCTGTCCTTGATGACTTGGAATTTAAGTCCATCTAGATTGACGTTTGCTGCATCGTAGTAATCAGGATTCTTTTCTAATTCAATAACGGTTGTTGCAGGCTCATAAGATGTAACTTTAAATGGACCATTTGCAACGAGTGTATCTGCAGATGTACCGTAGTTACCGCCAACTGAATCCATAAAGGCTTCATTCATCGGCAAGAAGCTAGGGAATGTCATTAAGCTATCGAAGAAGCTGACTGGGAATGCAAGTTTCACCTCTAATGTATGGTCATCTAAGGCTTTGGCACCAAGATCTGCAAGATCTGCTTCACCTGCTAAGATTGCATCAGCATTTTCGATACCTGCAACACCAACGATGAAACCATACTGTGCACCAACTTCAGGGTCTACTAGTCTTGTCCATGCATAGACAAAGTCATGTGCCGTGACAGGTTCACCATTGCTCCACTTTGCATCGTCGCGCAGTTTAAAGGTACGGGTTAAGCCATCTTCACTAACTGTCTGATCTGTAGCTAAGGCCGGAATTGGATTACCATCTTTATCTAACGAGTATAATCCTTCGATTGTTGCCGCGATGATCTCAAATGAGGTACCATCGGTAGCAATCTGAGCATCCATGGATGCTACTTCAACATCTACTTGTATATCAAGCACTTTATCGCCTGTAGTTCCACCTGTACTTTCACTGGTACTAGGATTTTGACTACCTGTACCAGTCGAACTGTTATCTGGTGTATCGGTACTACAAGCAACGAGTGTTGCTGCAAGCGCTAAGGCCATTGCTTGGCTAAGCACTTTCTTCATTCTTTTCATGTGTTTCCTCCTCCAATGAACAAATGTAGTGGGTTGTGATGAGAAATTATGCACCCGCAGCGTTTATGTGTCAAGGTGCTTTTGCACCATTTTTGCAAGTTTAGTTATTTCAACTTGCAAAATACATGTTTAAAGGCTGAACTTTGTACGATTCTATCCAAAATTTGATGAATGTAAGCTTTTGCACAATCATTTAGAGATTTATTTACCCTCGTGTATTATGCACAGCTTATACATAAGATAGCTCCTATCACTCTGGGATCCAAATGATTTCTAATGTGAATCCCAAAGCAAAATAAGCTTCAAATTTAACACGGACGTGTAAACATAGTAATCCAGATCAACTAAAATCGTTTATACTTGAATCAGTCTATATAGTTAACATTGGAGGAGATACATGCTCGATATCAACACACTATCCATCGTCCACTACTGCCACCAAAACACTAAACCTTTTCTAAACATCTGCAGATTAGAAGAGGTAGAGGCATATAGACTTGCATACAAGATGGCCAAAGAAAATCCAGACGTAACGTCATTTGGAAGATTTAAAGATTTCTCTAATTACTATCCAGAGAGAATGCAGCAAGATAAGTGGCTATACCAAGAGTTCATAGCAATAGGTGGAGAGCCTAAAGAACTGCATCCTCTCTCATTTGTCCTTGAAGGCAGCGATTACTTACAATCTTGGTTTTCCGGTGGACAAGTTTACCGCTTAAAATTAGTTGATATCCAGTCTTCAGTCATTAGTTTTACTTTAGGTGATAGTATGACTATGTTTAAAAAACAAGGTTCATTACGTATGCTTCGAAAAGAAGAATTACTCCTAGAGCTAAAGAAATTTCAAAACATTGATGACTTAATGAAAGACATTAACGAACGGTATCGCTATATAGAAGTCCAGCTATGGGACGATCAATATGTGAGGGATATTTATGTTTGAAATGAGATACGCACGTTTGGAAGATGAAGCATTGTATTTTTCCTTTGATCCACATCTAAAAAAAGATGAGTTTTATAGCAAAGTACAAGATAAGAGAATCCATCTCTTATTACTAGATGCCAAGCCTGTTGGGATCCTAAGGTATAATTTGTTTTGGGACGATATACCGTTTTTAACCTTAATCTATATAGTAGATCATGAACGAAGACATGGAATTGGAAAACAAGCTATTTTAGCTTGGGAACATTTGATGAAAGAAAAGGGACATCAAATGGTGATGACATCCACACAAGCTGATGAAGATGCTCAGTTCTTTTATAGAAAACTAGGTTATATTGAAAGAGGCAGCTTATTCTTAGACAACACAGCGTATGAACAAGCTACAGAACTATTCTTTATCAAGAATCTTTAGGGAGGCTCTATGAACATCGGCACCATCACCTGTATCACCATGGCTATTACATTCTTCCTCATGGCACTACTCCTTCTCGCCTTAAAAGAGAGAGGGGCAATGTTAATCGCTGGCTTTAATAGCATGCCAAAAAAGGAACGGGCAAAATACAATCAAAAGGATATGGTTAAGGATCTAAGAAACAAATTTTTACTTTGGACAGCTTATTTCCTATTCAGTGCATGCTTATCTGAATTCATATCAGCTTACCTAGCCATTATAAGTTTCATCATCTGGCTTATACACTTCTTCAAGCAAGTGCAATTCTCAAGTAAAAAGGCTTTCCAGAAATATTTGGATTGACACATAGTAAATGACTTCTCTATAATTTCCTTAAGCATCTAGGCTCTACTTTTGTTAACACCAGTCTCCCCTTGATTAAAGCGTTAATGAGGATATTTTCATGCGTAAAATAAAGTCGACTGTATTCATAGCTCTCTTATATCTAGTCCAAGTCTTATCCGCTTGCAAAACAATTACAAATCCTAGCATCCAGACGAGTGATTCAGTAACACAAGAAGAGCTAACGACCAGCCTAAAGACAACAGTAGAGGAAGCATCTACCACGATTCTGCCTGAAACTACAAGTTCTAAGACTTCTCCATCAACAACAATTGAAGAAACAACTGAAGAAACAACTGAAGAAAGTACCTCTCCAGAACCCAGTGAGACAGTTACAGCAATTGAAACAGCCTCTGATGCAGATCTAGATGCTGCCAGGTCGTATTTAAGACGATTGAACAATTACTATTTCTTCTCACATCCTGAACAAGTCATCTCAGACTTTAATGATATAAGCGATCTAGATCCCATTTGGGCTATCCGGCGCCTCTCTTTTGATTGGGAAATCGTGAATCGAGATCATACAGAAAAGCAAGAAATGCAGATCCGTAAAGATTATGAAAATTATACAGGTGGACATAATCCCTTATTCTTAGATAATTTGAACTTAGCTGCAAAACAGTTGATTCATCCAGACATCCAAATAGTCCCAGACGAGTCTACTGCTGAGGCTGTAGGAGTGGGAACCATATACAATCCTGAGGGAGAAGTGTTCTATTTTTCTGGAATCGGTGGTGACTTCCATTTTAATACCTATGATTTCATCTTTGATTCCATGACGATATCGGATGATATATATGAGGCTGTTGTGTATGAACTCTTCTTTGATCCACTACCTTTAAACCATTTTACTTATAGAAATTACGGTCTTCTCATATCCGGTGATCGCCACCTAGGATACTTCGAGCATCCAGCGTTCGATATAAATGAAGGCCAATTAGGTCCTGTACTTTGGAACAAAGTAAGAAGTGATGAGGGTTCACTAGATGCCTATCGCTATCGCTTCAAGAAAAATGAAGAAGGACAGTTTTACATACTGAGTAAAGCATTAATCCCTGGTGATGAAGCCTATATTCAATCAATACCTGATATCTCCAGTGCTACAGCATGGTCTGCTTTAGTTCATGGAACAAACGGCCAAACATTGCGTATAAGGTCGTCCCCTTCGCTCGATGCTGAGCAAATTGATTCATTAGATGCGAATGCATTCGTTTATGCAATTGGTCCTGTAGTCAATGGATTTGTCTTCGTCATTGAAATAGGGCAAGATGATCTTGCACAATCAGGTTATGCACACACCGATTACTTACAGATTATCGATCCTGATTTACTAGATGGAAATTACATTGGACCTGGAGCAAAAGGATTCTTCGACTATAAGGGTAATCCCTTCAATTAAAGTAGAAAGATAACAGATGAAGAAAAGAACTAAAATTATACTCGTGTCCCTTCTACTCTTACTATTAATGGGCAGTGGTGGTTTTTACCTCTATGTAGAAGATTACTACGAAGCAGATGCTACGGCACTCGCAGTTTTAGATGAAGAAGAAGTACATCTTCTTAGCGATGAGCTCATCTTGATTGAACAAGATGAGGCATCTAGTACTGCTTTAATCTTTTATCCGGGGGCGAAGGTAGAATATCTGGCGTACCTCCCAATATTAAATCAGCTCTCTAAAGATGCTGGCATAAGCATATTTATAACTCGTATGCCTTTTAATATGGCCATCTTCGATGCCAATCGCGCCAACAGCATTATCGAATCATATCCTGATATAGAACAGTGGTATATTGGTGGGCATTCGATGGGTGGAGCCATGGCAAGCCAATACGCAAGCAAGAATCAAGAGAAAATTGAAGGCTTAATCCTACTCGGTGCCTATCTATATGGAGACTATCCAGCCAGTAATAGCTTAACGATCTATGGCACATTAAACACGAGTGTTGCAGACAAAATCGACTATACTGAAAATATCGTTGCCATAGAAGGCGGTAACCATGCGCAGTTCGGTAACTATGGTCAGCAAAAAGGTGATGCTGTTGCCACTATCTCGCAATCCGAGCAACAAGAACTTGCGATTGATGCCATCGTGGATTTCATCGATAAGAAGAGATAGTACTTTAGATAGGTCATGTAGATATGTTAAGCAGTATAGGTCTCATATTGATTCTAGGCCTAGCACTAGGCATTCTATTAGATCGCCTCAATTGGCCAAGATTAATAGGCTACATGCTCATTGGCATACTAATTGGTCCTAATCTTTTTAATCTGATTCATGGTGACCTTCTCAACATTACTGATCCTATAAAATCTCTGGCACTAGTCACTTTACTTTTGCGTGCTAGCTTATCGATTGAGTTTAATAAGC
>CAYXVJ010000009.1:21385-24242 GCA_964468675.1 uncultured Oscillospiraceae bacterium | reverse complement strand
AAAGCAACTTTTCAGATAGCTTCATACTAATTATATTGGGCGATTTTAACTTTTTTGGCAATTTCATTTTAACTTTTTCGGGTAAATCATTTTAACTTTTTCTGATTTGAGCTGTTTCAAGGTGAAAAAAGGAGCATACCATTCTTGATATGCTCCTACTAGTATGTACTGGATTCTTGATTTAGAAGTCAAAGTATTCCTTAGCATTTTGGTATGAAACACCACGTACAATGCGCTCGGTTAAGCTAGCTACATTTGGATACTCACCGTTTTCAACCCACACACCAACAAGGTTTGCGAGGATTCTGCGGAAGTAATCGTGACGAGCATAAGAAAGGAAGCTTCTTGAGTCTGTTAGCATACCTACAAATAGACCGAGATTTGAACCTTGAGCATAAGCTCTCATTTGTGCTTCCATACCTTCCTTCGTGTCATTGAACCACCAGGCTGAGCCTAGTTGAAGTTTACCTGGTGTACCACCTTGGAAGCTGGTCAATATCGACATAATGGTCTCGTTTTCATTTGGATTGAGTGAATAAAGAATCGTCTTAGGTAAGGCATCTTTTTCTTCTAGAGCATTCAAGAGAGTAGCTAAGGCTGCAGCACTGCTGCTATCACGGATGGCGTCATAGCCGGTATCTGGACCCAACTTCTTGAACATACGGCTGTTTGTATTACGAAGGGTATTGAAGTGATACTGCATGACCCAGCCACGCTTGTTGTATTCCTCACCTAAGAATACGAGCATGTCATAACGAAGGCGATCTGCATCCAATTCACTAGGTACATGTCCTTCTAAGAAAGCATTAAATACAGCTTCACCACTAGTGGCTTGCCCATCAAGACCTACTGCAGGTAACCAGTTTAGGCCGTGATCTGAAATCGTACAGCCATGGTCAGCAAAGTAATCCATACGAACAACTAACGCTTGCTTTAAATCGTCTAAGCTCTTGATCTCGTCCATGTCTGCAGCTTTAGCTAGATCTTTTAAGTATGCAGCATAGGTATCTGTGGTGATGGCAAATGCTTTATCTGGACGCCAGCCAGGTAATACCTTAACTGTAGCTGTCTTGTCTGCCGCAATGCGGTCGTGCCATGCAAGATCGTCGATGGGGTCATCTGTGCTAACCACGGTCTCAACCTTTGATAGGCGGATCATTTCACGTACACCCATGGTTTTTAACTTCTCATTGGCAAGGTCATAGACTTCATCAGCATTGTCTCTTGTTAGAGGCTCATGGTAATCGAAGTACATTTGAAGCTCTAGGTGAGAGAAGTGGTACAAGGGATTACCGATTGCAGTGCTTAAGGCTTCTGCATAGGCGCGGAATTTCTCTCTAGGATCACCGTTACCAGTAACGAGCTCCTCAGGAATTCCATAGGTACGCATCAAACGCCACTTATAGTGGTCGCCACCTAACCATGCATCGGTGATGGTTTCAAAGTGTCTGTCTTCAAAGATCTCTTGTGGGACGATGTGGCAGTGGTAATCGATAATGGGGAGATCGGCTGCTACATTGTGGTACAAGTGCTTTGCAGTTTCGTTCGTGAGTAGAAAATCACGATCCATAAAAGCTTTCATTTTAATTTGCCTCCTTAAGGTGTTTTATCTTTTAAATCATTTAGTAGATAGCGACATGCATTCTTGCATAGTAATTTGAAATTATCGTTCATGCAAGCAGTAGCATCATGACCAGGCATTAGATAGAGCATGGTACCTTCACCATACTGTCTATGCCAGCCTGCTGGATGCCATGCATCGTTATATAAGTATTTAAGCCACACGGTATAGCCTTCATCAAAGAAGGTAGAGAAGCGATACTCATAAGGTTCATCTAATTCTTCATAAGGAGTAAAGCCTTCTTGAAGCAATGGATCAGCTTCCTCAGTTAATTCGAAACGAAGGGTTGTTCTTGCATCATGCTTCGTAAATGCTCCACCATGCATCTCTAATAATTCTGGTGTCTCTTGCGTGATGATGCCATTGTGAATCGTTAAGAGTGCTCCACCTCCTGCGACCCATACTAAGAGTCTGGAAGCCAAACGACTACGCTGCCATTCGTCAAGATACATCCAGTTATCGATGTAGTTGATAATGATGTCTACATTGGCAAAGGGAACTTCAACCGCTGCCAATTGCTGATAGTCTGTTTGTATGACTAAATCGGCTTCTTCCTTTAAATCCTCTAAGGCCAAGAGTAAATTATCCAGCGGATGATATCGTGCAGTGTCGGCAGGATCGCCGAGTACCAATATATGGGGCCGTCTACCAAATAGTTTGGCAAGGCTGCCAGTATCTTCTATGCTCATCTGTTCCTCCTCGAATTTATATTGGCGTCTCAATATAAGCTTATGTACATTGTAACAAACAAAACAAATAGAGTACTATAGAAGTATTCAATATTAGATCAAATTAATGGAGGTATTACATGGGTATTTTTAAAGGTAATTTCCGATCAGAAGCTCTGCAAATGATGACTAGCGTCAGCATAGCACTACCAAACAAGCAAGACGATGAACCAATGAAGGTGATTTATCTCTTGCATGGCTTATCTGATAACGCGGATGCGTGGGCTGATAATGTCATGCTCTCGGTATTTGCTGACGAATACAATGTCTGCTTTGTCTGTCCAGAAGTGCAACGAAGCTTCTATCAAGATATGGATTTTGGTCTCAATTACTTCACTTACATCGCAGATGAATTACCTGAGATCATGAGGCGTACATTTAATGTATCAACTTTGAGGGAAGATAACGCAGTGATGGGCTTATCGATGGGTGGCTTTGGTGCATTAAAACTAGCATTAATGAGACCAGAACGCTTCCACTTATGTGGTGCCTTTTCCTCTGCTATATC
>CAYXVJ010000009.1:0-21375 GCA_964468675.1 uncultured Oscillospiraceae bacterium | reverse complement strand
CTACGCCGCATGATCGGTGAGATGGCTGATCTAGAACAGATTGATGACGATCAAAAAGAATGGGTTGGTGTATTTGGAAGAAGAAGTACACCTAAGCGTGGCGAAGATTTACAGGCATTGGTCAAAGAATTGATCGAAGACAAGCCCAAAGAAGAACGCCCCTTAATCCACATGACTTGCGGTAAGCAAGACTTCTTATATGACGACAATCTAGCATTCAAAGCATTCATGGAAGAACAAGACATTGATTTTTGTTATAACGAGAAAGATGGTGTCCACGATTGGTACTTCTGGAATGACTCCTTGAAAATGATGCTAGACCTCTACTATAAGAAATAGTAAATCTTCAGTCTGACTGTATGCTCATATGCAATTTAAGCATTGAGACTGAGGGACCAATTTATAGGAAAAACTCATTGAATAGGGATATTAGAAACCCACGAAAAGTTGCTCACAGTAGGGCTTTTCGTGGGTTCTTATTTTTGGCTATCACTTTATTCATTCTATTAAAACTGTGAAACTTATGATTTTGTATTTAGTCTGCAAAGCTCTTGATTCGAAATCCGCCTGCAACAAACACGGCTATGGAGAGTAAGAAGAGCATGGCAGCTGGAATGAGCGGGCTATTTTGTTCGAAGGACTCCATGACCCAGTAAAACGGTGAGATGTAGGCGATCTTAAATATCTCTTCTGGGATCGCTGTGATTAAATCCTTCATGTCTTCTAACATTGCCATAAACATCATCACAACGGCGAGCATCATGCCAATAAACATGGACAACTGAGGGTTCTTGAATAAACGCAAGAAGAGGAGCTGCTGTGAGACAGAGTAAAAGCATAGTATTGCCACCATCAAGATGAGGACTGCCAAATTATAAGCACTAAAGCTTGTGAAGATGGTTATGATGAAGATCGCGATTAAGTTGCTTACAATCTGTATGAGCCATGCACCTGCAACGTTACTCGTCATCACTGCAAAGCCAGATGTTGGTGTAGCAAGGCCTCTATATAAGACCTTGTTCTTTCGTTGATTCACTAAATCTTGTCCGAGGATTGCCGAGCCATAAAGGATGCTAAAGGTCATCAGTAGAATTACGGTAGCTTCTTGAGAACTAAAGCGTTCTGCTTCTACCTCTACTTGCCATTCATTATCGCTTAGCCCTCCTTCTTCGATCTGTATGCCAGCATCACTTAAGATTTGTTCTTGTATCATCCGTTCAACACTTCGCTGCAGATACAGTAAGAAAGCTTGATCACTGCTTGTTGTGTTTGGACGCGTGAGATTCTTGATTGTAGGTACGTCTGCGCTCTCTATTGAACTTGAGAAGTTAACTGGAATGACCAGTACATGGTCGGTGTTTCGTTCTTCAAGTAAGAGCTTTGCCTCATCTTCAGTATCGGCATAAGCTAGATCTGCTTCGTAGTCTTCAAGGATTGTAGATGCATAAGCGCCTTCATCTAGATTCACAATGGTTGTTTTAGGAGTAGTAGTTGTATCGTTAGAGGTTAAGACAACGAAGACGATCATCAAGATGGGGAAGCCGATTAGGATCAAGCTGCTACCAACAAGATTTCTTCTTAAGAAGAGTAGTATTAAGTCTAGTGTTTTTCTCATAATCTTACTTCCTTTCGATGGCTTTCGCGAACAGTGGCAAGCCACAGGCAAAGTATTGTTGCAAAGGCTAGAGCAAGTAACACCCAAATATCATGCATACCATATAAGCCTTCACGGTTTCGCTCTAAGCTTTGTATCCAAAGTTGGTCGATCCGAAGTCGGTCTAATAACCTAGATACAGGGCTTTCTTCACCCATAGTTAACATACCGCCGACAGAAACACTCATGACTTGGACGATCATAATCAAGGTGAAAACAACGGTCATGACGTTCGTGTTAGGCACTAAAGCATTTAGGAGGGAGGCTATTGCAATTGCAAAGGCGGAGTAGACTAACATCATTAAGATATAAATCAAAAGATTGCCAGAGAATGCACCACTGACAAGTCGATGCACGATAATATACAAGACCAAGATCAAGAAGCTAAGCTGCCAAGAGGAATAAAAGTCTGCAAGCATAAGCTCTGCTTTCGTTGAAGGGCTCGTATGGATGCGACCATATAAACCGCTCTTTTGGGCTTGTTTGGTTGATGTAGGAATGGCCATGGCGAACATAATCAAGATATAAGATAAGAATCCTGTTGCATATTGCTCCGTGACCGCTTGAGCTAGATCTTGGCTACTACTACTGATGTGCTCTTGTATAAATAGACCACTAAGATTTGCAGTAGTTGTTCCTAAGTTCGTTTCCAGTAATGCTTGATCTACTTCACTTAAGTTGGCATCAAGAATGGCTCTACTCGTTAATAAGCTACTTTGCATGGAGCTGCCCAATTGATTGATGTAATCTGTTAATAAAGCTTCACCACTGGAGCCACCATCGATGTTTCTGAGCGACGGGTATAAGCTGTCTTGATCCAAGTTGCTTTGAGTATCTTCAAAGCCTTTAGGGAATGTTATTTCGTAGTCACCATTGTCTAGGTCTACTAGGGCTATGAATGGACTGTCTGCTAATGCCTTAATAAAAGTCTTGCTTAAGTTACTGTTATCTTCATCGATGACTTGTAATTTTAATTCTGCTTGATTTTGCTCTTTAGAGATGCTGCTAAACGTAAAAGACATGAACAAGCTGATCATCAAAGGTAAGAGCAGATACAATAGAGATATCATCAAGAAATTACTGAGGTTCATGCGTAGGTTTATAATCGCTAATCGAATGGCTTTCATCTTGCACCTACTCTCTTAATTCTTTGCCTGTGAGCTCTAAGAAGACTTGCTCCAGGCTGATTTGCTTATAACTGACTTGTAAGAGATTGATGTGTCGATCTTCTAAGAGACGGATGACTTTGTTCAGTGAGAAGATTGTAGGACTAATTTCAAGCGTCAATGTATTATCTTTTTGCCTTGCATCTTTCACACCATCAATTGTTTTAATTTCCTCTATGGTCTCATCAGAAAGATTTGTTTCATTAATGAACTCTACTTGTCTACCACTTTCAACCAAGGCACGGATGTTTTCCTTCTCACCATAGGCGACTTCCTTGCCCTCATCTAAAATAAAGATGCGGTCGCACAGGCGATCTACTTCTTCCATATAGTGGGAGGTGTAGAGTATGGTGCATTGTTCTTCACGGTTTAAATGGAGGAGGTATTCGAAGATGTAGTTTCTTGATTGAGGATCTATACCAACGGTAGGTTCGTCTAGAATCAAGAGCTCGGGCTTATGCATGGTTGCACAGGCAATGTTCAAGCGCCGTTTCATACCGCCGGATAGTTTAGAGACTTTCTTATTTTTCTCCGCTTCTAAGCCGATCAATTGGAGCGCATCTTCACACGCCTTGGTCCGTGCTTTGCCTCTTAAGTTGTAGAGCGTTGCGAAGTAAAGAAGATTATGCCAGCATGAGGTATCGTCGATCAAGGCAATTTCTTGGGGGATGAAACCGATCTTGGCTTTAATGGCCAATTCATCATCTTCTATGCGCTTACCTGAAAATGACACTTCACCTTTATCTGCTTGAAGTAATCCTAAGAGGATATTGATGAGTGTTGTCTTGCCTGCACCATTGGGCCCTATTAAGCCCAAGATCTCACCTTTATGAATATCAAAACTTACATTTTGCAGAACTGTTTTCTCATCGAAGCGTTTACTGACTTCATCAATCTTTATATAACTCATAGGTCTATCTCCTTTTGGTCGGTTCATAATCAATATGTGTTCACCATCTCTTGATTCCATTATCCACCCAAAGAGGAGATCTTGCGATATATAAAGGTCACTCATAGGTGTGACAAAAGTCACTTTTATCTTTTGAGCTATTCTTACTTTTGATTCATCAAGCCATGTTCCCAAGCAAATACGGCCACTTGAGTACGATCACGTAGGTTTAGTGTTTGCAGGATCACGGAGAGCTTATTCTTTACCGTTCCTTCTGATAGATACAGCTGATCTGCAATTTCACTGTTGCTGTGTCCAGATGCAATTAAACGAATGATGTCTAATTGACCTTCGTTTATGCCAAGGGTGTCTAGGTCAATATCTGCACCTTCAGTCTCAACTTTCTTCGCTTGATCCAAAATCTTATGGGCTACATCCTTATGCGCTACAAATGAGCCTTTATGGACAGCTTGTATGCTCTCTATTATGAGCTCTGGTGATGAATCCTTTAGGAGATAGCCAGATGCACCAAACTGCAATGCTTGTGAGATGTGTTCCATGTCTGAGAAGGTGGTTAGAATCAATACTTGTACCGATGGAACTCTTTTGAGGATTAAGCGCGTTGCTTCTCGTCCATCCATTTTAGGCATACGGATATCCATCAGAACAATATCAGGCACAAGTTCTTCTGCCTTTTCGATTGCTTCTAAGCCGTCAGATGCATCTCCCACTACGTCTATGCGTGGATCTGCAGATAGAAGCACTTTTAAGCCTTGACGAATTAAGGCCTCGTCATCTACTAGTAGAACTCTTACTTTTTTATCCATCGTGTATGCTAACCCTCACTTTTTTCTAATGGCATAACTATTTTCATATGGAGGCCTTTTTGTTCTGGACTCCACCATTCCCATGTGCCTTGGCATTCAACAATACGCTCGCGCATGCTTCTCATCCCTATTCCAGGGGTAAAGGACGAATCTTCCTTGATACCGATGCCATCATCTTCTAAGTTGTAAATCAGTTCATTTTTTCTGAAGTGTAAGTGGAGCCAGATGTGCTTGGCCTGTCCATGGCGTGTGGAATTGGTCATGAACTCTTTTGTCACCCAATACAAGGCCTGCCCTTGATCTTGGCCGATAGGCTTCACTTCACCGGTGTAGCGAAAGAATACAACAAGGCCACTTAGCTTTTCAGTTTGGCGGCCAAGTTCATCTAAGATCAAAACCAATTCATAGGCAGAGTAGCTATCAGGCTTAAGTTCTCGTAGTGCTTCTCTTATTTTAGCTAGACTCTCACGACCAAAATCACCTAAGTTGTGAGCCATCCTTGATGCTTGATCTGGATCTTTTTTGGCTAATAACTCGATTGCTTGTAATTGAATCAATATGGTAGACAGGCTATGTCCAACAGAATCGTGAATATCCCTTGAGATACGATTCCTCTCACGCAAGATGGCAAGTTCTTCTCTACCCATTCGCTCATGTTCCGTAAGCTCTAGTTTATCTTTTAATTGTTGTAGTGAATTATCTGCTTCTAGGTAATCGTTAGTCCGCTCTTTTATTTTGTCTTGTGCATCCATTAAAGAATAAGAGAATAGTACTATAAGTACGGATAAGATCACTGCAAAGATTCTATCGGGACTAGATAACAGTAGATACAGTAAAACGACTGATGTGGCGAGTATTCGGTACCTGAACTTTAGATTTGTGCTGTAGGCAATGTCAAATAAAAGCGGCCAAGAGGCAATCGCCAAGTGAAGTGGTGTGGATAGATCAAGGTATGTTAACAGCAATAATTCAATTAAGAAAGAGAGCACAATCAAAAAAGATTTTGCTTGAAATACATAGTAGCGTAATTGGTTATTAATAAAGAGTAAAATCAACAGCGCAAAATGGACACTTAAGGCCGTTTCAAGGCTGAAAAAGCCTATTAGCATCTGCAAGGCGAGCAAGGCATAACGTATACTCAATAGCGGTTTTGTCCTAGGCATAAATTGTTTTCCCGATTCTCTACCTTTCTTTGGCCATCGTTAGAACAAAGTATAGATGAAGAAAGGAAGAATAAGGAGAACAAAACCCTAAGTTTCCTTCTATTTTTCTCTTAGCGTATGCGTCCTTCTACTTCCACACGTCTTAAGATCTCTGCTGTGGTTTCTTCTGGGCTTTGCTTGCTGGAATCAACCCATAAGCCAATTTGAGGGTTCTCAATCTGTAAGGTCTCATAGAGTGGGCCTACATCAAAATTTGTGTAGCCTTTCTTGGCACGTTGCCATTCACGCTCCATAATGGCTTCACGGCTGGGATTAAGGGTAATGAAGTATAAAGGTTTACTCTTGACTGCATCCAATAGTACATGGGCTTCATGACCAATGTAATTGTCTTGGAGTACGACAGTGAAGCCCGCGTCGATGTAACGGTCTGCTACTTCTGCGGCAAGCTTGTAGCGAAGCCTTAATTGCATTAAAGCTTCTTCACTTGGATTGGCCTTCATATCCTCTCTGCCATTGACGATCATGCGGCGAAAGCTGTCACCTCTTAGATGTACACTCTTACCGGCGGCTTCGGCTAACAGTTGTGCGATAGTGGATTTACCAGATGCCATAATGCCAGTCACAACGTATAAGCCAGGGAGTAGTTTTGGTTTCAAATTTGACATGACTTACCTCCAAATAACATATCTAATAGACTATGGGCTTTTAGCGTTCTTTGACTATTTATTATGCTGTTGTACTTCTACTTTTATTTTACTCTTTTTATCGATTCATTGCAGATTCTAATGTGTATCAAATACTAAAGAACAATCTTAAGGTGAAACTTGAGTCACTAAAAAACAGTAGAGATAAAAAAGCGCAAATAAAAAGTGGGTCTAAACCCACTAATATATCAAAACAGCATCTAGGAATAAGCATAGGATAGCTAAATAGACGTTTTCAGATTCAAGAGAAGAAGTCCACTAATCGTACATTAGTGGATAAGAGTCAAAAAGGAATCTCTCAAAATCAATGTGGATGCTATCTGATTTGAGACAATTCCTTCTTCTTACTGTTCACTTTTATCGCACCATTTATCTGACCATTCTTGGATAAGGTCGAGTGCTGGCTCAAGCTCATGCCCCTTAGTAGTCAGCTCATACTCAATACGAACTGGTTTTTCTGGATAGACATGGCGTGTGATGATGCCTTCGTCTTCTAATTCTCGACATCGTTCGGATAACATACGAGCCGATAGGGAAGGGATAGCTTCTTCAATGGCACTAAAGCGTAAAGGGCCATCGACGAGTGTACGGATAATAAGGCCGTTCCAACGCTTGCCTAAAATAGTAAAGGCACGTTCGAATTTAGGGCAGATCATCGCATGTTGATCTGAACTATGATTCACGTTGATGTCACTGGTGTTTGTGCTGGACATAGACTCTTCCTTTCATGAAGTGTTATTTGATTGTTTAAGTTTACACGCTAACTAAAAGTAAGTCAATGTAAAAAGTTACGATTGGGGTTGACAGCTAAACGTCACTCAAGTAAAATCCTCTTAGTTGCAAATCATTCGCAATTGCAACACGGAAGGAAAAGAGATGAAACAATCAATTAGCTCTATTTTAGCGGTACTCCTTAGCATCACAGTTTTAGCAGCTTGTACGCGAGATACAACTGAAGAAACAGCAGATGACGAAAGACTACGTGTATATACTAGTTTTTATACGATTTATGATTTTACTACAAAAATAGCAGGAGAGGGAGCTCTAGTTCAAAACCTTGTTCCTGCAGGTACCGATTCACACCATTGGGAACCGGCTGCACAGGATATTAAATCTTTGGAAGAAGCAGATGTCTTTGTCTATAACGGTGCTGGTATGGAGCATTGGGTAGAAGATGTTTTAGCAACGCTTGAAAATGACGATTTAATTGTCGTTGATACCTCTACATACGTGGACTTAATCGATGGTCATAGCCATGATGAAGAAGAGCACGACCATGATCACGATCACGACCATGGTGATTTTGATCCTCATATATGGCTGGATCCAAACAATGCAAAATTACAGATGGAAGCTATTAAAGATGCCTTAGTCACAACAGACCCAGAACAAGCAGATCTCTACACAGAAAACTATCAAGAAATGGCAAAAGAGCTTGATGCACTGGATCTTGAGTTCAAAGAGCAGCTAAAAGATTTAACAAGGCGCGATATCGTTGTCTCTCACGAAGCATTCTCTTACCTATGTAGAGCCTATGACTTACATCAAATTGGTGTTGAAGGATTAGTACCTGATTCAGAACCAGATCCTGCTCGTTTAGCTGAAATCATTGACACGGTTAGGGAAGACGGTATTATGGTCATCTTCTTTGAAAGTTTAACGGATACAAGGATTGCAGATGTCATTGCAGATGAAACCGATGCACGTGTAGCAATTCTGCACCCTATTGAAGGCTTAACAGAAGAGCAGATCGCAGCTGGTAGCGATTACTTCTCCTTAATGCGAGAGAACCTCGAAGCACTAGTGGATGCTTTGAAGTAAACATGCTAAGTGTATGTAATGAGAGATTGAATGGAAAGTATTATTTAACGTTTATGCAGGTATCGGGCAGTTCTTACAATAACCATAGATTTCTACTTTATGGCCACGGACTGTAAAGTCTGGAATCTCAACTTGATCCAAAGACTCTTCAATCGGGCAGATGTCTAGTTGGAACATCTTCATACATCCGAGGCAAATCGCATAGTGGGTATGGATCTGTCGATCTAATTCATAGACCACTAAACCTGAATCCAATAAAGAATCTTTAATGACGAGGCCGTGGTTAACCATGGCCTCTAGTGTTCTATAGACCGTTGATTGCGCAATGTTAATGTTTTGGCTAAGTAGAGCGGTGTAGATGTCTAGTGCTGACTGAGGGTATCTTGCACCAGCCAATTCTTCTAGTACCGCTTCTCTTGGTTTGGTACGTTTTAGACCCGTAGGCCATTTAATATCAGCTAGAGGCATGTGTGCCACCTCCTTTGACTTTGCTGTGCTTTAAGCGCAGTTGGAACAGTGATTTAAAAATAAGAATACAAATTAATACCGCAACACCGATTAAGACGATGGTACCACCTGGTTTTAAGCGTTGGTAGTAAGAGATGAGTAAGCCGCTTAAGGTAAAGAGGATACCGAAGAGTACGCTGTAGAGAACGGTTTGCTTATAGGACTTTGCAAGTTGCATCGCGCAAGCGACAGGTACAACCATTAATGAAGAGACGACTAAGGCGCCAACGGTTCTTGCAGCAACAGAGACTGTAACCGCTGTAAGAATGGTAAAGATAAAGTTAATGATCGAGACATGGACGCCTGCTAAACGAGCAGAGCGTTCATCTAAGGTAATGTAAAACAATTCTCTAAAGAGCAAGACAAAGGTTAATAAGACAAGGACACTGACTACAATGACGAGTTGTAGTTCAAAGTCGCTGATGGTAACGATGGATCCGAAAAGGAAGCTACTAAAATTTGCTGAATTGGGTACAAAACCAGATAAGACACCTGCCAAGCCAACACCTGCTGACATCACAATGGCTGTAGCCATCTCAGCATATTTAGGAATTCTTCGTCTAATCGCTTCTATGCTAAGAGCAGATAGGATGGAGACCACAATGGCACCGACAATGGGGTTAATGCCCATAACTAGACCTGCGGATACACCTGCAAGAGCCGAGTGCGAGAGAGCATCTCCCATCATGGAGAGGCGCTTTAATACCACGATGACGCCAATACAAGGCACGATGATGGCCAGCAATAAACCAACCAAGAAGGCTCTTCTCATGAAGGCATACTCAAGGATGCCAAGGGATAGTAAACTTTGCAATAGTGTCATACAAGTACAGGCTCCTCAATCTCAGGGTGGGTGTGGCGGTGCTTGATTTCGTTTTGAATCTCTTCTTGGCTGAGCTCAACCATAGAACCTTCTTCTAGACACAGGACACGGCTGACATAATCTGCAGCACGGACGAGGTCATGGGTCACCATAACAATGGTCATGTTATAGCTTTCATTTAATTCTTTTAAACGTTTATAAAGGAGATCTACTGTGCTTGCATCAACACCGTTAGTAGGTTCATCCAATACGAGGAGATCTGGCTCGCTTACTAAGACACGTGCCAACATGACGCGTTGGAGCTGACCGCCAGATAGTTCGCTAAGCATTCGTTTAGCATAGGGAGCCATCTGAACCTCATCTAAAGCATCTAATGCAGTATTACGATCTTTTTTATTCGGCAAACGAAAGAGACCTGTTTTACTGTATAGGTTTGCCTTGACCACTTCTAAGGAGGTCGCAGGGAAGTTTACATACTTGGCTGAACTGTTTTGTGGGACATAACCAATCTTAGGCCAATCTTGGAATGATGAAGCTTTTTCACCAAAGAGTTCAATCTCTCCATGTTGGAGATCGAGCTCCCCTAATAAAAGGCGCATGAGTGTACTCTTACCGCTTCCATTAGCGCCGATTATGGCTACAAAGTCTCCTTTTTGGATGGAGAAATCCACATCGTTAAAAACAGGTTCGCTTTCATAACGATAAGTTAACCTTGACGCATGAATGACGATATCACTTGACTTATTTTGATTGCCCATGAAATCTTCCTTTGAACTTAATTGCGAAGCATTCGCATTTGCAATAATAGGGTGAAGGCATTATTTTGTCAAGATGATCTGTATCTAAACAAAAACACTTGACACTCCCCCGGGGGTGGGTGTATCCTGTAGTGGAAGACAAAACAAAGTTCTTACGAGAATTCGTCATGAAAGGATGGTAGATATGAGCGAAATGGAAAAATACTCTGTCAGTGGTATGACTTGTGCAGCATGTTCAACACGTGTTGAAAAAGTAATATCTAAGCTTGATGGAGTCAAAGATGTCCAAGTGAATTTATTGACGAATAGCATGCGCGTGGCTTATGACCACGGGCAGTTAAATACGATAGATATAGTACAAGCTGTTGAAAAAGCAGGTTATGGAGCAGCAAAAGAAGAAGAGGTAGATAGTAGTTCGTCAGCAACGAAACCTCTAAATAGAGAGAATCCGATGCTGGTAGAAGCTCAGAACATGAAGCAAAGGCTATACCAATCACTCATCTTCATGGTCCCACTATTTATTGTTGCTATGGGCCCGATGATGGGCATACCGATGCCAAGCTTCTTAACAGGTCCAGAGAATGCAGTATCATATGCTCTCGTTCAATTACTTTTAACGGTGCCGATACTATTTATCAATCGCCAGTTCTTTATAAGTGGCTTTAGATCCTTGTTCCAAGCCGCACCAAATATGGACTCACTAATAGCAGTGGGATCTGGTGCAGCAGTAGTATACGGTGTGTTTGCCCTTTTTAGAATGAGTTATGGATTGGGTCAAGCAAATATGGATCTAGTCCATCGTTATAGTCATGACTTGTACTTTGAATCCGCAGGCATGATCTTAACATTAATCACACTGGGTAAATACTTGGAAGTAAGATCCAAGAGTAAGACCAGTGAAGCATTAGAAAAACTAATGGATTTAGCACCGGACACCGCTTTGGTCGAACGCCATGGTGATGTAGTGGAGTTATCCATCTCTGAATTGAACATTGGTGATATTGTCCATGTAAGGCCTGGTAGTAGGATCCCTGTAGATGGCACCATCATCAGCGGTGAGACTGCCATTGATGAGTCGGCCATCACGGGTGAGAGCTTACCGGTAGATAAAACGGTAGGTGACAAGGTAGTTGGTGCTACCATGAATGAAAATGGTTTCATTCGTGTTGAAGTAGAAAAATTAGGTGGTGACACGACACTTGCCAAAATCATTGCACTCGTTGAGGATGCCAGCGGAACAAAGGCTCCGATAGCAAAATTAGCTGACCGTATATCAGGTATCTTCGTGCCGATCGTCATGGTTATTGCAGTAGTTGCAGTCATTGCTTGGTTATTGATGGGTTATAACTTTGAATTCGCCCTCTCAATCGGTATTGCAGTTCTAGTCATCAGTTGTCCATGTGCTTTGGGCTTAGCTACACCTGTAGCGCTCATGGTTGGTACAGGCCAAGGTGCTCAAAATGGTGTCTTGATCAAGACCGGTGAAGCATTAGAATCTGCTCATGCAATTGATACAGTCATTTTAGATAAGACAGGTACCATCACAGCAGGTGAACCTCATGTGACAGATGTTATTACCTTAGAAGGTGTTGATACGGATCTATTCATGAAGGCTGCAGCAAGTCTGGAAATGCCATCTGAGCATCCTCTTGCTAGAGCGATCCGAGATAGTGTTGATAAAAATGAAAGCTTACCTGAGGTCAATAACTTTAAAGCACATACTGGCCGTGGTGTATCTGGTGAAATTGATGGAGCTATATGGCGCGGTGGTAATGCACGATTCATGCGTGAAGAAGGCATCGAAGTCGATCACTTAACAGGATTGAATACTAAAGTTGAAGCTTTGCAAAACGATGGTAAAACCGTTACTTACTTCTCTGTAGGCGATGAAGTCAAAGGCGTCTTTGGTATCGCTGACATCATCAAGCCTAGTAGCATTGAAGCGATTACTGCTCTTCAAGAAGAAGGCATAGAAGTCGTCATGTTGACTGGCGATAAGATGGAGAGTGCAAGAGCCATTGCCAAGCAAGTAAACGTTGATCGATTCATTGCTGAAGTCTTACCACAAGATAAAGAGAGTGCTGTGCGCGAACTACAAGAAAAAGGCTTGCGAGTTGCCATGGTAGGTGATGGCATCAACGATGCTCCCGCATTGATGCGAGCTGATGTAGGTATCGCCATTGGAGCTGGTACAGATATCGCGATGGAGTCAGCTGACGTAGTATTGATTAAATCAGACCTCCGTGACGTGGTTACAGCAATTGACTTGAGTCATGCAACATTAAAGAACATCAAGCAAAACTTATTCTGGGCTTTCTTTTATAATGTACTGGGTATTCCACTTGCAGCAGGATTGCTCTATGGTATTAACGGTTGGTTATTAAACCCCATGTTCGCAGCAGCTGCAATGAGCTTAAGCTCAATCTTTGTTGTGACGAATGCACTTCGACTCAAGAACTTTAAGAGTAGGTTTGCCAAAGATAAGCAAGTAAAGAATAGTCAAGATACTAAAGAAGTATTAGAACACAATATAAACCGCGAAGTCGTACAAAGTGCGATGGAAGTTAAAATAAGCAATCTAAAAGGAGATGTAGAGATGAAGAAATCGATCATTATTGAAGGTATGAGCTGTAAGCATTGTTCAGGTGCAGTAGAAAAGGCATTGTCTGCCATTGATGGCGTCAACAGTGCAGTTGTGGACTTAGATGGAAAACGCGCAGATGTCGAGCTTAGCGTAGAAGTAGCAGATGAAGTACTCGCTACTGCGGTAACCGATGCTGGTTATGATGTGGTAGAGGTTAGGGTTTAAGCTGTGAAAGCAGAAAATACCCAGGTAACGCGTTTGCTGAAGACTGCGCGAGGCCAGCTCGACGGCCTATTGCAAATGGTAGATGACGATCGTTATTGTATCGATATCTCAAATCAGTTGATGGCAACGATTGCGATACTAAAGAAAGTGAACACCCAGATCCTAGATGCACATCTAGAATCCTGTGTTGCTGAAGCGTTAACAGGTGAAGAAGCAAGTGAGAAGATCGATGAGATCATGCTCGTGATGCGTAAATTATCTAAGTAAGACATTAAGTGCATAAAAAAGACGCGGTACATATCCTTTTATAGGCTTTTGTACCGCGTCTTTTGATCTTGGCATAAATAGTTCTATATCAGCTTATGCTTAACTGTAACCTCGAAAGCCCTTACCGATGATGGAAGAGGTATTTGTGATGCTGATAAAGGCAGCTGGGTCTTCTTGTTTTACGAAGCGTTGGAGTAATATTGCTTGTCTACGGTTGACAATGGTGAGGATGACAAAGCGCTCTTCGTTGGTGTAAGCACCACGTGCTGTGGAGATGGTCGCTCCTCGATGGAGTTCTTTCATGATGAAGGAGCAGATTTGGACAGGGTGAGTGGTGACGATGCTAAAGGATTTATGCGTCTTTAAACTTTCGATGATTAAATCAATTACAGTAGATTTTAAGAATAGACCCATTATTGAGAATAACCCTGTTTCAGGACCAAAGCTAAAAGCTAAGAAGGTAATGACGATGTCTGAGATTAATAAAGAGCGTCCGATATCTAGATCAGTGTATTTTTTTAGAATCATGGCGACTACATCTGTTCCACCAGTTGATGCACCGATATAAAATAAGAGGGCTGCACCAAGTCCAGGTAATAGGACGGCAAAGGCTAGTTCTAATACTGGCTGTGTAGTTAATGGGCCATCCATAGGGACGGTCCATTCTAGTAACTGAACTAGACCACTAGATAACAGCGAGCAGTACGTTGTTTTAGCGCCGAATTGCTTGCCGAAGACTATATAACCTACCAGTAATAGGAGAATGTTTAGGATTAAGATGATGTTGGCAGGAGAGATCCAAGTGATGTGGGCACCAAAGATGACTGACAAACCACTAACGCCACCTGTGGAAAAATTGTTAGGAAACTTAAAAAAATAAATACCGACCGATACTAATAGTGCTCCCAGAGTAAGGATTGAAAATTCCTTGACCTTAGAAACTTGAGCTTGCTTCCGATATGACTCCATTTTTAATTGTCTCCTACAGATCTTAATAGTAGAGCTTATTATAAGGCATATGTTTCAAGAACTGCAATCTCGTCCATTAACTTTAAGTTTATAAATATGCACTTTAGATCGATAACTTTAAGCCTTGATGAACCTATAGCATTTGGTTCATGCAGTACAAATAGACAGATGGTATAATGTACGGAACGAATGGAGGTGGTTCCAGTGAAAAACATTGAATTGTTTGATCTTGGTATGTATTCCTTACCGAATACGGATATAGAATCAATAGACCGCGAGTTGATCTTGAATCGTAGTGTGCTAAATACACTTGAGCACTATGGTTATTATATTGGCTACTACGATATGATCACGAAGCCAAGGGTATTTATTACAAACCCTACTGTTTCAACGACACTACAAGCTGAAGGTGCGGATGGTTTCCCTCTCTTGATCGTAGATGATGAAGTTCGTTTAGCAGGCCGCTATCCTACCTTAGAGGAATGGGCAGAATATGCAGATATGCCGAACTTACGTGAATCGCTCATTCCCTTGACTGAAGAAGAAGTCATGGCGGTTACTGCAGGTAGTGGTTGTGCACCAGTAGACTGTGGAACCTGTGGGGGCTGCGCAACGGGCGCCTTCCGCTAAATAGATGAAATGAAGCCACATTATGTGGCAAGACAAGCCGGTTTTCCGTATATATGGAGCCGGCTTTTTCTATTCTGTGTTTTCCTAAGACAAATTTTACCTAAAGCGAATCAGGGTAGGTTATAATGAGGGCATCAAATCTAAACGGAGGTTATCATCATGTCCGAGCAAAATAGACTTACTGATGAAAAAAGAGTAGAGGGTAGAGCGGTTGTTCTGGCTGCAGGTAAAGGCAAACGTCTTCAATCAGAGAAGCACGATGCACCAAAGGTGCTTCGAGAAGCAGTAGGTAGACCACTACTAGCCTATGTTTTAGAGAAACTTAGCTTCCTCGATAAAAAAGATGTCACAATCGTTATTGGTTATAGAGGTGAGCAAGTAGAAGAAGCTGCAGGTTTAGAGTACCAATATGCATGGCAAAGAGAGCAATTGGGTACAGGACACGCAGTACAAATGGCAGCAGCACAAATAGAGGATTACGACGGTCCCGTATTGATTTGTTATGGTGATATGCCTTTGATTCGCGAGTCCACATATAAGGCCTTATTTGATCGCTATAACGAAGGCGACTGCGATGGCGTTGTCCTAGCTTATGTCACAGATCATAAATTGCCTTATGGCCGCATCATTCGCGATGAGAACAATCAATTCCAAGAGGTCATTGAAGAAGTTGACTGTACTCCAGAGCAATTGTTGATTAAAGAATTAAATGCTGGTGTTTATGTATTTAATGCGAAGAAATTGCTTAGTGCTTTAGGTCAACTCAAGAATAATAATAAGCAAGGTGAATTTTATCTAACTGATGTACCTGCCATTATTCTTGCAGACGGTGGCAGCATTGCCATTGCAGAAACAACTGGTGAAAACGAAGGTGTTGGAGTCAACACACAAGAGGATCTGGATCAAGTTAGCGAAATCATTTTAAAGAAGATCGATTAATACTAGAGCCTATGAGGGGGACAAACATTTGATTTATTTTGGAACAGGTGGTTGGCGTGCCATTATCGGTGATGAATTCACACGTGCGAATTTAGAACTCTTAGTGACCGCATTGGCTCGTAAGATGAAAGATGAAGGCGTTGCTTCTAAAGGCGTCGTCATTGGCTATGACAGACGTTTCTTAAGCGAAGAAGCTGCAAGATGGGCATGTGAGACACTTGCTGCAGAAGGTGTACCAAGTTTTTATGTGAAGCGTGATGCACCTACACCACTAGTTATGTTTACAGTCAAACAACATGACTTGCCTTATGGACTATGTATCACTGCAAGCCATAACCCAGCACTCTATAACGGCGTAAAGGTATTTATGTCTGGCGGTCGTGACGCAGATGAATTTGTTACAGAAGACATTGAGCGCTACATGCTTCAGCTAGAAGAATCAGGTGCAGAGTTTTCACGCCTTGATTTCGATCAGGCAATTGAAGACGGACTCGTCAAAATCGTCAATCCTTTCAACGATTACATCGACAGCATTATGGACCAAGTAGATATGAAAGCAATCCGTAAATCAGGTCTTCATATTGCACTCGATCCTATGTACGGTGTATCTAAGACATCACTACAAACCCTCTTGATGACTGCACGCTGTGAAGTCGATGTCATTCATGAACGACGCGACACCTTATTTGGTGGCAGATTGCCTGCACCGAATGCCAAGACCATGGTTGCATTGCAATCCTTCGTGTTGGAGAACAACTGCGATATCGGTATTGCAACTGATGGTGATGCCGATAGACTTGGCATTATTGATGATAAAGGTGAATTCTTACATCCGAACTTAATCTTAGTCCTCTTGTATTACTACCTCGTTAAATACAAAGGCTGGTCAGGTCCTGTGGTACGTAACGTGGCTACCACTCATATGCTCGATCGTTTGGCCGAGTACCTTGGCGAAGAATGCCATGAAGTACCAGTAGGCTTCAAACACATTTCGTCGAAGATGCTTGAGACCGATGCCGTTATCGGTGGTGAGTCCTCTGGCGGTATGACCGTTCGTGGCCACATTGCAGGTAAAGATGGTATCTATGCTGCTTCACTCTTAGTTGAAATGATCGCTGTTGTTGGTAAACGCCTCTCTGAAATCATCGAAGAAGTCAGTAGTTTATTCGGTCCACATTACATGGAAGAGACCGATTTCCGCTTCCCAGTTGAGCGCAAAGAAGAGATTAACCATTTACTCATGGTTGAGAAGCAAATCCCTGCGTTTGAATTTGAAGTGGATCATGTGAATTACATGGATGGCTGTAAGGTGAACTTCAAGAATGGCGGTTGGATCATCGCACGTTTCTCTGGTACAGAGCCTCTCTTAAGAATCTTCTGTGAGATGCCAAGCCAAGCTGAAGCAGTGCAAGCATGCGACACGTTCCGTTCATTCTTAGGACTGTAATGCAGCTCTATTGAAATGTGGATCTCATATCTTCTAGTTTGAAGTCATGGATGGGTAAAGATACTTTAATGCCATCTTGCTTCGCACTCTTATAGATGGCAAGCACATGTTCTACAGAACTGACACCACTATCTGCTGAAGCAACTGGGTTTCTACCTGGATTGTCGAGGCACAAAACAAAATCACGATAAATCGCACTATGAGGGTGGGCCATATGCTTCAATGCAGTAAGCCCGCCCTTTATGCCGTCTTTCACAGCTCGCCAGATATACTTGCCTGCATGCTTTTTACCTTCGAAATCAATGATTTTCAAGTAAGGCTTACCATGCTTTAAACCTGCTTCAATTTCAGCTTTTTCAGTGAGAATATAGAAGGACGCCATTTGATTTTCTTCAGGCGAATTTGTAGTACCTTCAATCTGCAAGACGGCACCGTTTTCTAAGGTGCATATGGCAGCAACATAGTCTTCTGCTTCCATCTCATGGCTCATTTTTCGTATCTGACCTTGAACTTCCTTAAAGGGCGCATTCATGAGCCAGGACATGAGATCTAAAGCATGAATGGTCTGGTTCATCAAGACGCCGCCGTCTTGAGCCCAGGTACCACGCCAGCTCGCACTGTCGTAATAGGCTTGATCGTGTCCCCAACGAACGGTGACTACACCGCTTAAGACGCGGCCAAAGTGACCGGATTCAATATCTCTTTTTATGTCACCGACTAATGGGAAGTAGCGATAAATATGGCCCATAACAATCAGGCGATTTTGTGCTTTGGCTATAGCTCTTAATTCGCGTGCTTGGTCTAGATCCATGGTCATGGGCTTTTCGATCAAGACATGCACACCTGCTTCGAGTGCTTCTTTGGCTAGTTTATAGTGTGTACCACTAGGTGTTGTAATTGCGATGATGTCTAGCTTAGTCTTGCTTAAACAATCGGTGAGTGACTCAAATGCTGTTGCCGTAGTGATCTTATTATCTCTAGCAAATTTCTCGGCCCGCTCAGTACTGGTATCCACAAGGGCAGTTAGAGACAGCCGCTTATAACTTTCACGTACTGCACGTGCATGCTTAATGGCCACCTTGCCACAACCAATGATACCCAAGTGATACAAACGATTTGTCATATATTAATAACCCCACAAATTTCCTCTTGCTATTGTAGCATTAGAACTTGGCTGTGCCATAGTCTTACACCTTTGTTATAATCAGATGTACACCACACACATTTGGAGGTTGATATGGGTAGAGAACAAGTAGATGCGTTCCTCAGAGCACAAGAGCTCCACGCAGACTTCATTGATATGGATCTAGAGGTGAAGGCGTTCATTGCGAATATGAGAAGTGGTCTTGTTGCCACTCAAGACGCCATGAAGATGATTCCTACATACATTGAATTGGGTCAAGAGATTCCGACAGACGAGACCGTTATTGTTTTAGATGCCGGTGGGACAAATTTCCGTGTTGCAACATTGACGTTCACAAGTGACATGGACACCATCATCGAAGACTTTGCTACCCATCGTATGCCGGGTACAGATGGAGAGATCACAAAAGATGCCTTTTATGACACCATTGTAGAGTACATCCGTCCACTTTTAGATAAGAGCCGTAAGATTGGCTTTTGCTTCTCGTATCCAGCACGTATGCTCCCGAACAAAGATGGTGAGGTCTTAAACTTCAGTAAAGAAGTAGAACTCCCAGAAGTCGTCGGTACTGTCATTGGTGAGAGCATTCGCGAAGCCTTAGATAGACAAAATCTACCGAGTGATGTTGATGTTGTTATCTTAAACGATACTGTAGCTGCTCTCTTAGGTGGTATGAATAAAGCAGTAGGCCGCTCATTTGATACATGGCTAGGCTTTATTTTAGGTACAGGCACAAATACTGCATATGCCGAGCGTATCGAGCGTATTGAAACCTTAGGTGAAGACCGCGGTACAGGTACCATGGTCATCAATATGGAGTCGGGTACCTATCCGATCGAAAACCGCTCACCAGTGGATCTCGAGATCGATAAAACAACCAATGCACCAGGTGCATACCTCTTTGAGAAGATCGTATCTGGTCGCTATCAAGGTGCTCAGCTGTATCACACTTTGAAAGCTGCCAAGCGTTCAAGCCTATTTAGTTCAAGCTTCATGAAGGCGTTTGACGAAGTGAAAGAGATAGACAGTTATAACCTCGATCAATTCCTCTTCTCACCAGATGAAGATAACTTGCTTGCAAACTTATGCAGTAACGAAGAAGATAGAACTAACCTCTATTATTTGATCGATAACCTCTTTGAGCGTGCAGCTCGCTTAGCGACCATTAATCTGGCCGCAATCTTACACCATTTAGATGCTGGTAAGAATCCTTTACGCCCTGTAGCCATTACTGCAGAAGGTACAACCTTCTACAAAGCGAAGCTACTAAAGCCTAAAATTGACTACTGGATGAAGGTGTACACCAACGAGACACTGGGTCACTACCATGAGTTTATTACTGCAGAGAATCCAAACCTCGTAGGAGCCGCCATTGCCGCATTGACAAACCTATAATATTTTTTACAGCTGTATTTATTTTGTATTGATGTGAATTGTAAGTAGAATCCTTCACAAGAGAAACGCCACCAGGGGGGACCGGTGGCGTTTCAAGGAGGGGTTATGAAGTAAGGGGTGTCTTATCTAAGACATCTTTATTATAAAAAGTAGATGTTTCGTTAGGGTGTAGTATTTGTGAACAGTTTGGAAAGAGACGATGCATAGATCTCGCATTTGCTAAGGACGAATGTGCAAACTTTAGTATAATGGTAACTGCATTCAACTGAACACGGAGGACAAGCCCTTGGAGATGGAAGGCAGCATTTATGTTGCAAATATAATGACGAATCAGGTAACGGTGCGTGAAGATCGCACGGATTTAAGCTTTGCAAAGAAAGTAGAATCTTGCCTGCTGCAAATCTGTCGTGAGTTGGATATTCCAATACCACTATGGTTACGTAAGAATACCAATGAATTTGCACGTTTCCATCAAACACTATTCTTCCGTGAATCGTATTCAGAACAAGTCGTTTTCGACCGTTTCCGTATACGCTGGATAGATGGATAAAGGTGGCATATGTCCGAACATGAACAAGAAGATTTAAAGCAAGATCTTGAATTTTTGAATCAAGCACATTATTCCTTAGATGACTTTAGGCGATTGATACAGTTTTTAGCCAGTGACCTTGGTTGTCCATGGGATCGAGTGCAAACACCAAAGACTTTGCAGCATCACCTATTAGAAGAAGCGTATGAAGCATTCGATGCGATCGAAGCAGGCGATGAAACAGCTTTAAAAGAGGAACTAGGTGATGTGCTCTTACAAATCGTCTTTCAAGCGAATTTAGCGAAAACATTTGACTTGCAAGATGTAGTAGATGGTATATCAAGAAAGATGATCGATCGTCATACCCATGTCTTTGGAGATATAGATGTGGCAGATGCATCAAATGTACTCGATATCTGGGAACGAAATAAAAGAGTTGAGAAAGCACAAGCAACGCATACAGATGCTCTGTTAGCAGTAGCGAGAGCTTTACCTGCGCTTACCAGAGCTCACAAGATACAAGCGAAAGCTGCCATGGCGGGTTTTGATTGGCCTACTTTAGAAGGTCCTCGAACTAAGATTACAGAGGAGTTAGAAGAAGCAGAAGCCGTACACCAAAGCTTAGGCGAAGCAAAGATGGATGAAAAGGCAAGCTTAAAAGATGAGCTTGAAATGGAAGTGGGCGATCTCTTATTTGCGATCGTCAACTGGTCTAGGCATGTGGGTGTCAATCCAGAGCTTGCTTTAGAGCGGTCGAATCAAAAGTTTATCGATCGTTTCACAAGAGTTGAAGAGCAAGTGCAAGATCAAGGGCTCAAGATGCTAGATCTAAGCTTAGAAGAGCTGGATCGTTTTTGGGATCTGGCCAAGTTAAAAGAACAAGAGGAAATTAGTGATGAGAATTGATAAGTTTTTAAAAGTCGCACGCGTCATC
>CAYXVJ010000008.1:19350-24556 GCA_964468675.1 uncultured Oscillospiraceae bacterium | reverse complement strand
ATCGTATTAAACGATAGAACTGTAGACTACTGTAGACTTGCAGCATCAGTTGGCATCAACGCGATCGTGATTAACAATGTGAATGTGAAAGATGAAGCGACGTATCTTATTACAGATAAACATGTCGATCGTTTACGCAAGATGAGTGAACTCTTTCATTCCTTTGGCATACAGCTGTTTTTGAGCTTGAACTATGCAGCACCTGTTGAGTTAGGCTCGTTAGATACAGCAGATCCTTTAGATGAAGCAGTGATCAAGTGGTGGGATGAGCGCTTTGCAGAAGTCTTTCGTAACTTGCCTCTCTTAGGTGGTTTTTTAGTGAAAGCAGACTCTGAAGGAAGACCTGGTCCATTTACTTATGGACGGAATCAAGCAGAAGGGGCAAATCTCTTAGGCAGGGCTTTGAAACCATATGGTAAGGCTTTGATCTGGCGCGCCTTCGTCTATAACGCACAGCAAGATTGGCGTGATTTAAAGACAGATAGGGCACGGGCTGCCTTTGATTACTTTGCACCGCTAGATGGTCAGTTTTTAGATAACGTATACTTACAGATTAAAAATGGGCCTATGGATTTTCAAGTCCGTGAGCCAGTATCTCCCTTATTCAGTCAAATGACGAAAACGAATTTAATTCTAGAATTGCAGATCGCCCAGGAATATACCGGTCAACAAATTGACTTGTGTTATTTAGGCACACAGTGGCGCGAGATTCTGGACTTTAAGACTGGAAATCCGGCTGTAAATCTTGATGCATCTAGCTTAGCCCATATGATAGGGGATCAGTCTATCCCAGGTGTTAAATTTGGGATTGCTGCTGTGTCGAATACAGGTGATGACGAGAACTGGTTTGGGAATGACTTAGCAGCACTAAACTACTTTGCCTATGGCCTATTGGCATCCGACCCTCATATGAATAGCCGTGAGATGGCGATGCAGTGGGTGGCCTTAACTTTCGGGCTTGAGGGCATGGACGACTTAATGTTGATGCTAGAAGAATCCTGGTCGGTGTATGAGGCATATACAGCACCACTTGGAATAGGCTGGATGGTAACCCCACATACTCACTATGGTCCTTCAGTAGATGGTTACGAATACGATCGCTGGGGAACATACCATAAGGCAGACCATAAGGCGATTGGTGTCGATAGAACAGACGAAGGCACAGGCTATGCAAAGCTTTATCCTGCTGTGGTAGGTGATGTGTTTAATAGTAAAGACTCTTGTCCTGATGAATTCGTGCTATTCTATCATCGAATGGACTATACAGATCGCCTAAAAAGTGGAAAGACCTTGATTCAGCATATCTACGATAGTAGGTTTTGGGGCTATGAAGAGGTGGAAGGCTTCATCCGACGCTGGGATGCGCTTGAAGGACTGGTTGAGGATGCAAGGCATAAGAGGATACGAGCACGTTTTTGGCGCCAACTCCAGAATGCAAGAGAATGGCGAGATCAAGTGAACAGTTATTTCTGGCGAAAAACGGGTATAGCAGATGAAAAAGGACGGACGTTATATTAGATGGAATTGGCTGAGGTCAAAAGACGACTGCGTCGATTAAAACGAATTGAGATACGATTGCGTTTCGGTAGCCATGACTATAAGGTGATGGATGAAGCGCTCGTTTGGTCTAGGTTTTTCTCTCTGGGTCACCATTTGGGTGTGAAATATCCGTTAAAGGACTTGTTGCTACTGGATCCTGCTTCATTTAAACGGGTATCTGATGAGTATATGGCCTTTGTCTATAGCCAGATCTTTGAAGAGATGGACTTTCGTACGGGCGTTGGCTATTACGATCCGCATCTCTTAGAGGTCTTAGGTCTTGGTCACGATGCAGATAGCGATGCGATTAAAAGACGTTTTCGCGAGCTTGCCAAAGAACATCACCCAGATACAGGTGGATCACCTGAGAAGTTTATTGAATTGATGGAAGTCTATCGCACGTTAATGCAAGAATAGAGTTGTAGAAGAGGATTTAGTCGGTATACTTAAGCTAAGTATTAGTTGGAGGTAGTCATAATGTTGGAAACAAAGGATCTTGTACCTAAGCCCCTACCGCGTATCAAGCGATTTGAGGATTTGGGTTTCGGCATGTTTATTCACTGGGGCTTGTACTCACAGATGGGTCAAGGTGAGTGGATACAACTCATCGGTAAGGTGCCTAAAGACGAGTACATGGAACTTGCGAAGACATTTACTGCAGAGCGTTTTGATGCAGATAAGATTGCCAAGCTGGCCAAAGATAGTGGCATGAACTACATCGTCATCACTACAAGACACCACGATGGCTTTAGCTTGTACGATACCTGTGGTTTAAACGACTACGATGCACCACATTCAGCCGCTAAAAGAGACCTCATCCGTGAGTTTGTTGATGCGTGTAATCGCCACGATGTCTTACCCTTTTTCTACCACACAACATTGGATTGGTATAACGAAGACTTTGAAAATGACTTCGATAAGTACCTCGATTACTTGAATCGTTCAGTTGAGATTTTATGCACAAACTATGGACCTATTGGTGGCCTTTGGTTTGATGGCAATTGGAGCAGACCTGATGCAGATTGGAAAGAAGATCGCTTATATGGGACCATTCGTAAGCATCAACCAGATGCGATAATTGTGAACAATACAGGTTTAAGTGCAAGAGGTGAGGCAGGGCATATTGAGATTGACTCGGTCACCTTCGAGCAAGGCCATCCATTTAAGCTCGATCAGCGGGGACGCGAGAAGTATATTGCATCTGAGATGTGCTATACCATCAACTCGCACTGGGGCATTGGCACCTTAGACTTTAGTAATAAGTCGACTGCTGATTTAATCAGTACCTTAGCGAAATGCCGTAAGGTGGGTGCAAACCTTCTATTAAACGTAGGACCTACAGCTGAAGGTGAGATTTCAGATCTGCAAGCTGCAACGTTGCGTGAAATTGGCACTTGGGTGAATTTATTTAAGGATGCCGTATATAAGCCAAAACCATTTGATGCCTTTGGTGCGAACGATGATTTTGTCTTACGCACAGAAGATAAGCTTTATTTCTTCATTAGCGATCTATCCGTTCGAGGTCACGAAAACGTCACTGCTACTTCTGGTAGCCTTGGTATGCGCGCCTTCAGCGGTATTAAAGATGAAGTAAGGTCCATTTCATGGATGGATAATAATGAAGCATTACGTTTCACTCAAGATGTAGAAAGCGGTATGTTTACCTTCTTAGCAACAGGCTATCCATATGGAGTAAACACTGTTGTAAGAGTGGCAGAGGCAAAACTCTCCTAAAACAAGAAACTATCCTAAAGTACAATCTTTGTGATTGTAAGATTCAATAGGTAATAAAGGGCAGTGAGCATGAAGTAAACTTCAATATGACTCACTGCTTTTTTGCTTTATTTTTTAATGTACAGTAGGTCTATCATATAGTGGGAAGGTAGTTACTTGGATATCGCTTTAAACATCTGCTTTTATATTGCTAGCAGCTTAACGCCAGAAGCGGTCATAGTCCTTTTTATCTTCTATCTTGAATTCGACGATATCTCTTAAGAGGTCGTAGTCCACATCATCTGACCATTTGATGCGAAATATCATATCTGTTCTGGAGTACTTCGCTTGATCGATTCTATCAGCAAAGTGGATTATGCCATCAAATTCAGGGGTTACAGCCATATGTCCTTTAGCGACACTAAAGCCGATGATGAAGGTGCCGTGGTCGCTGAACATCGGTTGGCTCCACTTATACTCTTCTTTTAATTGTGGGAATTCTTCCTTTATAAAGTTTAGTACCTCACGAACTCGTTCTCGATGTTCTGGCACTTCTATTTTCTCAACAAACTGTTTGTGTTCGGACATATCGATTCCCCCCTATGTCTTTATTGTTTAATGCTCAAATTTAAGCGTCAAATTTATTATATGCCTAGATAAGCTTATGCTTTGTCACGTGCCTCACTTTGCTTTGTTTTAAGCAATCTGTTGGGGCTTGAACGTTATCTTGATTTCTATACGTTTGTAGGGCTTATTGACTTGCAGCTTAGGCTAAAGATCGTGATAATGAAAATGAGTCAAATAGGATAAAACGTTTGAACAGTCGGGAGGATCAAGATGAATCGAGTTGCAGTCGTAGGTAGCCTCAATATGGACATGGTATCTGATGTTTCACATTTTCCGGAACCTGGTGAGACGATTCTTGCACGATCTTATACTGAAATCCCTGGTGGTAAGGGAGCAAATCAAGCCTATGCTGCAGCTAGCCTTGGTTCTGACGTGACAATTTTAGGTGCTGTAGGTGAAGATGAGATCGGAGATAGACTGTTAAGCAGTTTGGCATCTGTTGGTGTTGATACATCTCATATAAAGAAGAGTCAAAAGATTGATGGCTTTACTGGTCGTGCGTTCATTACGGTAGATCCTAGTGGACAAAATAATATTGTTGTTGCAGGAGGCGCAAATCTAGAGGTGGATATCTTGTATATCAAAGAGCATCTACATGTGATAGATGACTGTGATGTACTTCTCTTGCAACTTGAAATTCCGCTAGAAACAGTCATCTTCTGTGCAAGCTATGCCCATAAACTGGGGAAGACGGTCATTTTAGATCCAGCTCCAGTGTCTAGCCCTTTGCCCACAAGCTTATTAGAATCGATCGACATCATCACGCCTAATGAACTAGAGATTCACATGCTTACGGATCAAACTTCTAAATCGTCCATAGATGTATTGGCAGATGAACTTTGTAAGATGCATGTTCCAAACGTTATTGTTACCTTGGGAAGTGAAGGATCTAGGCTTTATAAAGCTTCTGGAGAGGTCACTCATGTACCAAGTATTCCAGTAAAGGTGGTTGATACTACAGCTGCAGGTGATGCATATGCTGGTGCATTAGGTCATGCGATTGCATTGAATTGCTCTATTGATGAGGCAATGCATCTTGCAACAAAAGTTGCTTCTATCGTTGTTAGTAAGAAGGGAGCTTCGTCTTCCATGCCTGCTCGTGGAGAAGTTATTTCATTCTAAATATGAGTCGTGGTTAAGATGAAAAGCATTTGTCTGAATATTGCATTATTATTTAATAAGGCTCTATGCTATGATATAACTTATATATATGTTATATTTTATAACGGAAAGAGGAGTTAAATGATTTTGTATCTAAGGCTCAAGAATTTCAAATCTTTTTCAGATATAACTTTAGATTTAAGGAAGACTGAGAATAAGCCTAAAC
>CAYXVJ010000008.1:6099-19340 GCA_964468675.1 uncultured Oscillospiraceae bacterium | reverse complement strand
TCTTCCATGCCTACTCGTGGAGAAGTGAGCAGAAATTAAATGCTGATGTTAAAACTAAAGAGATATCATTGAATTGAAGGAAGGACTATAGATGAAAGTTGGATTTGTAGGACTAGGTATTATGGGACGCCCTATGGCTAAGAACTTGATCCGTGCAGGGCATGAGCTTACTGTTTATGCACGTCGGCCTGAGGTAGTGGAGGAATTTCGTTTGTTGGGTGCAAGCGTAAAAGACTCACCTGCACAAGTGGCAGCAGTAACAGAAGTTAGCATTACCATGTTGCCGAACTCTCCAGAAGTAAGAGAGGTTGTTTTAGGTGAACAGGGTCTTGCATTGGGTGCCAAGGCAGGGCACACCATCATCGATATGAGCTCTATTGATCCATTAGAGAGTCAATCCATCGGTAATACATTAGCAGAGCACAATGTTTACTTTATGGATGCACCCGTGTCAGGTGGTGAGCCTAAGGCGATAGACGCTAGCTTATCGGTTATGGTGGGATCTGATCTTGAGATCTTTAATCAGTACAAGGACTTACTGCTTGATATGGCAGCAAGCGTTGTCCATGTCGGTGATATTGGAGCTGGTAATATTGCGAAACTTGCCAACCAAATGATCGTGGCCTCAAACATTGCTGTTGTCTCTGAAGCATTGATGTTTGCTAAGAAGGCAGGAGCGGATCCCGAAAAGGTATATCAGGCAATCCGTGGAGGCCTTGCTGGGTCGAATGTATTAGATGCCAAAGCCCCCATGATGTTAGACAAAAACTTTAAGCCTGGTTTTCGTATTGAGCTTCATATGAAAGACTTGAAAAATGTACAAGCAGCAAGCCAAAAGATTCATGCTCCAGCACCATTAACCGCCCAAGTGATGGAGATGATGCAAGTTTTAGCTGCCCATGGATTCGAGATGGACGACCATGCTGCATTACTGAAGTACTATGAAATCTTGTCTGGCATGACACTTCTAGGAGATGAATGAGCTGGCCTGTCATCAGTAGATCTTTTTTGAGGGCTTGTATTCCCTTCGGTAGAGTCATTTAATGCAAGTTTTTCGAGGCTTGCAATAAATGACTCTTGTAAGCTTTGGGAATGTATACCATAATTTGCTTAAGCTATTCATTTTGTTTATTAAGCTTAGATGAAAGGGAACTTGCCATGCTTTTGCCACGTGAATTTGTCAGTAGAACGGTGGAGCGGACCACCTTTGAACAGCACATACCGGCTCCGATATTTAGAAAACAATTTGAACTCGATGCACTACCTGAAGCAGCAGATATCTTGATATCAGGTTTGGGCTTTTACGATCTATGGATTAATGGTGAATTGATTACAAAAGGTTTCCTTGCACCTTATATTTCAAATACGGATGACCTTGTCTACTACGATCACTATGATGTGAAAGATAAGCTTCAAATCGGTGAGAATGTAATAGGTGTCATGCTTGGTACTGGTATGCAAAATCCGATTAGTACCGTTTGGGATTTCGATCATGCGATCTATAACAGTGCTCCAAAATTTGCCTTCTCTTTTACTTCAGATACCTTGACTTTTACGGCCAAAGACTTTGTCAGTTCCACGGCTGAAATCACCTTTGATAACTATCGTAGTGGCGTCCATTGTGATGCAAGGCTTAAAAAAGATGGATGGAACGATGTTGGATTCGATCAGAGGGATTGGGATCTTGTTGTGCCTGTGGACACGCCAAGAGGTGAGCCTAGACTTTGTGAGGCAGATCCTATCTTAATTAGCCAAGAGATCAAAGCAGTATCGGTCAAACCGGGTAAGCTATTAGGTGGTGAACCTAAACAGCATACTGTAGTAGAGATCTTGGACTTAGATATTATTCCAGTGCCGATTGATCAAGGTAACGGTTATATTTACGATTTTGGGATTAATACAGCGGGTGTGTTCCGCTTGAAGATCAAGGGAGAAAAAGGTCAGCGCATTGTCTTACAGTTCTCGGAGCGACTGACTGATGGAGCTTGTGATCCTACTAATATTTCGTACTTTTTCCCTGAGGGCTACGGACAGCGAGATGTCTATATATGTCGTGGTGATAAGGAAGGGGAAGAGTATGTTCCGCCTTTTGTTTACCATGGTTTTCGATACATCTATGTGTCCGGTATCAGAGAAGAGCAAGCGGGCTTGGATTTACTAACGGTCTTGGAGCTGCATTCGGATTTGAAACCTAGAGCATCGATCAATAGTTCTAGTGATGTTGTCAATCAATTGTTTGATATTACCAAGCGAAGTGTATTAACGAACTTTCATTACTTCCCGACAGATTGTCCGCATCGTGAGAAGAACGGGTGGACAGGTGATGCATCCATTTCTGCTGAGCACATGATTTTAACTTTAGGGGTAGAAGATAGCTGGACTGAGTGGATGAGAAGCGTAGTGGCTGCCCAAAATGACTTGGGAGCCTTGCCTGGTATTGTGCCCACGACCGGATGGGGTTTCGAGTGGGGCAATGGTCCTGTATGGGATAGCGTCTTATTCACACTGCCTTATTACGCGTATGTCTATAGGGGGGATACGCGCATGATGGAGGAATCTTCTCATGCGATGCTCCGCTATTTATCGTATGTAGCAACGAGGCGTGATGAGCGTGGCATCATTGAGATTGGTCTAGGGGACTGGTGTCCTGTGGGTAGGGAGCCAGATGACTATAATGTGCCATTAGGATTTACGGATTCAGCGACAATCGTTGAGTGCTGCCGTATGGCTGTTCTCATGTTTGAGGTGTTGGGTCTTGATTTACATGCGTCATTTGCAAAGCAGTTGAAAGATGAGTTACGTGAAGCTATAAGAGATGAGTATTTAGATACGAGTCGGATGTTGATAAGGGGCTATTCACAATCTGGTCAAGCCATTGGACTTGCTTATGGGATCTTTGATGATGGGGAGAAGGTGGAGGCTTGCCGACGTTTAGTTGAATTGATTGAGCAAGATGGAGGATCCATGCAAGTTGGTTTTGTTGGTGGCCGTGTGCTCTTCCATGTATTATCCGATTTTGGCTATACAGATCTTGCCTTCAAGATGATAACGAAGCCTGACTATCCTTCATACGGTAATCTTTTGGAGCGTGGTGCGACTACACTCTGGGAGATGTTTGTGCCTGAAGGTGAGCGAAGTGGCTCTGAGAACCATCATTTCTGGGGAGACATTAACCATTGGTTTTTGCGTCAATTGCTTGGGCTCAATATCAATCCTAGGTTAAACGATCCAAACCACATCCTTGTACAACCTCATTTTGTTGAACAGTTAGAAGGGATTGAAGGAAGCTACGATGCACCAGGTGGCAGCATAACGGTTAAGTGGACTCGAGACAATGAACATATTCTGCTAGAGATTAAGACTACAGGAACACTTACGGTGGATCTACAACTGGATCAGGCATACCTAGCCACAGATAACTGGCAGCGTTTTAGATGTTTAGAAGGCGATGTGCATCTAAAGATCACTTCGAGGTAAAAATTAGCATAGTACTAGTAGGTTTCATTCATAAGCATTTATCTATATAGGTTCAAGCATGTTATTGGACAATTGGTGAGATAGCAGAGCTTGGAACAGATGAAGGAGAGGTGTTGTAAAGATGTTTAGTCAAGCAGTTGATTTTAGATCAAGTCAGTTGAAACAGAATTTTTGGCGTGAGCGATATGAGACGGTTCGTGATGTAAGTGTCGATTGTGTGATCGATCGCTTTCGTGATACGGGACGTGTTGATTCTTTGCGGATGGAATGGAAGAAAGGGGATCCTCAAGAACCTCATATCTTCTGGGAATCAGATATCACGAAATGGCTGGAAGGTGTAGCGTACTTCATTGAACACGGTGAATTGGAGCGTGTAGAGCCCTTTATTGATGAGCTAGTGGATATTATGGGGGATACACAAGCAGATGATGGTTATTTGAATGTTTACTTTACTGTAGTTGAGCCAGACAATAGGTTTACGAAGCGTGTTGACCATGAACTGTATTGTGCAGGCCATTTGATTGAAGCTGCCATTGCATATGCAAAGGCAACAGGGAAGGAGAAATTGCTGTCCATTGCTGTGCGCTATGTGGATTTGATTGATGAGGTCTTTCGTATGCAACAGTCGGCTGCTTTTGCTACTCCTGGTCATCAGGAAATTGAGCTTGCCTTGTTTAAACTCTTCGACTATACAGGTGAAGAGCGCTTCAAAGTCTTAGCTGAACACTTTATTAACGAGCGAGGCCTACACGATAGCGACGGCACTTATGAAGGTTACGATGTGGATCACATGCAGACACATCTGCCGATCCGGCAACAAGATACAGCTGAAGGACATGCTGTAAGATTGCTTTATATGTTTTCGTCTGTTGCGGATATGGCATATTTAAATGAAGATAAATCCCTCCTTGAACGGTGTTTCATTATCTTTGAGAATATTGTGAATAAACGAATGTATATTACAGGAGCTGTAGGCTCGACATATTTAGGTGAGTCATTTACCTACGACTATGACTTGCCAAGTGGTACTGCGTATGCAGAAACCTGTGCATCGATAGCTTTGGCACTCTTCGCTAGGCGGATGTGGCTTTTAGACCCCAATACCCGTTATGCAGATACTGCTGAACAAGCTATGTATAATACTGTTTTAGCAGGACTGTCCATTAGGGAGATCGCTTCTTTTATGAGAATCCCTTAATGATCGATCAGAAAAACCATGCTTTTTATGAGCCGAGGCCAGATCGTTTAACGAAACACCTAGCGATTCTAGAGCGCAAGAAGGTCTTTGACTGTTCTTGTTGCCCGCCAAATGTCATACGCTTTATCGCTTCAATTACTGATTTTATGTACGCACATCAAGCAAAGGATTTATATGTCCACTGCTTCATGGATGCCTATAGTGAAATCAAGATGCAAGGTGGTCTTGTAAAGATCTTGCAAAGCACTTCGTATCCTTACGATGGGCAGGTGCGTTTGACATTTCACAGCGATGCCAATATTCGCTTGATGCTTAGAATACCTGGATGGTGCGAATCGTATCAGGTGTATGTGAATGGCAAGTTGGAAGAGCGTTCGTTGATCAATGGATTTATGCCGATAGAAGGATCGTTTCAAGCAGGCGATGAGGTTCTTTTAGATATGGACATGCCTGTTCGCTTGATTGAGGCAAACCCTAAGGTGAATGACCTAGTAGGCAGGGTTGCCGTCATGAAGGGCCCTTTGGTTTACTGCGTTGAAAGCTTTGATCATCCTCATTTGAATATTCACGATATCAGGATAGATCCACAAGCTGATTTTAAAGTAGAAGATTTAGACATTGATGGGTTAATGGTGAAAAGTCTTACGTGTAATGCATCTGTACGCCAGCAGTCCAAGGACTTGTATACGACTTTGAGAACAAGAGAAGAGCTTATAAAAGTACGCTTGATTCCTTACTTTTCATGGACGAACAGAGGGCCGGGTGACATGCTTATCTGGTTCAGATATTAAAGATAGAGGCTGTTTCAAAAGTAAATTGCTTTTGAAACAGCCTCTTTTAGATTTTGCCTGATTTTTTCTTTTACGCTTCTATTTTAAAGACGAGTGCGATAGGTGATGAACTGCCGTACCTTCCTTTAGGCATAGTCACTGTAAAGCCTGAACCATCAGCTTCCTTTTTGAAGTCTAATACTTCGCCTGAATCCAATAGGCTGACTGTTTTGACCTCACCTGTATAGGGAATGAAGATTGCCTGCTTGACCATGGTACGATCTTCAGGATAGACACGTATAGCATAAACTGTATCGCCCTTTTTAGTGAAGCTTATATCATTTTTATGGTACGGTGCGCAAATGCGTGTGCCGTAGATGGCTTCGCCGTAGGTGTTAAGCCAATTACCTAAACCATTGATGCTATTCATAGCGTCAACTGGGATACGGCCATCTGGTTGTGGGCTAATGTTGAGCGCCAGGTTACCGCCTTTGGCTACGATGTTGACTAAAGTATCGACTAGTTGGCGAGGCGTCTTGTATCTGTCTCCGTACTCGTAAGCAAAGTCTACACCAAGTGTTAAACAAGCTTCCCAAGGCACATCGATAGGATCTTTGGGGATCATCATTTCGGGTGTAATGTAGTTCTCGTATGGGCCACCAATGAGGCGATCGACAGCTAAGATGCCAGGTTGCTTTTCTCTGATCTCGTCTACGATTTCGCCAAGCCTGATGTCTTGACCGCTTTTAGGACTTACCCAACCGCCGTCAAACCAAAGAATGTCAACTTTGCCATAGTTGCTTGTTAGTTCACGCAGCTGATTATGGGTGAACTCAATGAATTTTTCCCAGCGTTCAGGATTTTCTTTCGGATCGTACATCGGTCCACGGTTGCTGGGTTTACCACCTTCAGATTCTGGCATTCTATAGTTTTCTGTATGCCAATCCGCTTTTGAGAAGTAGGCACCAATGCCTAGATCTTTTTCTTGGAAGGCTTTAAACATGCTGCCTACGATGTCTGCTTGTTCGTGGGTGTGGAAGGGGCAATCTTTAGCAGTTGTTTTGTACTCTGTCTCTTTGCTGTCCCAGAGGCAAAAACCATCATGGTGTTTTGTTGTTAGAATGAGGTATTTAAAGCCGTTGTCTTTGGCCATTTGGGCCCACTCTTCGGCTTGGAATCGGACAGGATTAAATGAGCGATTTAAATTGCTATATTGCTCTTTAAATACCTTGGCGTCATCCGTCCAATTAATTTGATGGCGACTCCATTCATCGTCAACGTCACTTAATGCCCATGAAGCAACAATGCCCAATTGATTGTACAGGCCCCAGTGCATCATCAAGGCAAGTTTTTGATCTCTAAACCATTCCAATTGATCTAAGAGCTCTTGCTCTTTTGGCCAGACATAGTTTTCAGCTGGGCTGTAAAAGTGAACTCCTGCTTGTACGATCTGATCTTCATTATTCGTAGACATAACTACCTCCCATTTATGGATCCATCCGTTCAATTCATTTGATGATTGATCTATATCGTGTATAAAATCTATAAAATCTCTGTTATTTTGGGGTTGAGTGTAATCTCTTCAAAGTCTGCTTCTGGATTATCCATACGATAGCGCAATTGGTGAACCATACGTTTACCAATTAACTCGTTTTGAACATTAACTGTTTTAATGTTGTGGTTCTCAAGATGGAAATCACTTGAGTTATCGTAACCACTTAGTCGGATGTGTTTTGGTACTTGTATGCCGCGCTTAGATAACAAGTCTAAGGTTGTTGAAGCCACGAAGTCACTTGCGCAGACGAAAGCGTCAGGTAAAGTGCTTAATGAGTCTAAAAACGCTTCAATGCCTTCACGATAGTGTTCTGGATCCATAGGCCCTAGGAGATTGAATTCATCTTTTATGGGAATTCTACTATCTTTCATGGCCAACTTGAATCCATTCCAACGCATGAGGTTTGTTTTGGCATAGTGGCAGTCACCGATAAAGCCAAGTGTCTTACAACCTTCTTCAATAAGTTCGCTCGTGATCTGGCGTATTGGATCTTGGCCGTTTAATAAAAAGAGGTCTCCATTTAAATCGTCGACTGAATACCTTGGTGTGGTATCAAAATAGACTTTAGGCACATCCAGCTTACTTAATAGTTCTATAACATCATCGTCGTATATGTTCACGATCATGAGGCCTTGTGAACGATCTTGAGCGAGCATGGTGCTTAAATCCGATATCTTAGGTGATATCGCATCGATAGGGAGGTAATTCAAGCGGTATTGTCGCTGATTTACCTCGCTGGCCACTTGATTTAATATGCGAAGCCAAAAAGTCGATGAGTTTGCTCTAGACATCAAAAGTGAAACATAGCCTTGATTGCTACCGGCTGTTTTTAATATTCTTTTGTTGGTGATGGGTTCAACATTGTTATGGTCAAAGCCTTTGGCTGCATCTAGCACTCGTTTTTTGGTTGCGGAAGAAACGCCTGGACGGTCGTTTAGTACTTTCCATACTGTCACCCGTGACAGACCTAAACTATCGGCTAATAGTTGAACAGGTATCTTTTTCATCGCTTGTACACGCCTCTCCATTTGAATATTACGCATTCATGTTAACAAGATAACATAAAGGTTACTGTTTAACAACGTAAATTTCGAGGGTTAAATTTAACGTAACATTTAAATGATTTAACGGTATGAATTTATCGATTATTTTCAGTGTTTGTTTGAAATATCATCATTATCTGAGCTTGAATTGTCTTATTCACTAATTGAAGATCGAATAAAAATGGCTGTCTTATCAATAAAACAATTATTTTTTGAAAAAGAGGTGCGAATGCACTTGACACAATGTTAAATCACAGGTAAATTTTTAGTGTGATTTAACATTTGGGATTCAGGGCATAAGTTAAAAATACTAAAAGTAAAAAGTTTCATGTTAAATGTTAATTTACAGATTGAGTAAATGGTCAGATGATAGGGAGATTGAAGATGAGAGATAAAACTCTAACTTTAAAACCGAAGAGGCTTTCGTTTGGAAAGATAATGCAAAGGGATGCTTCTCTTTGGTTATTCTGTTTACCAGGAATAGTCTTAACATTTATTTTTAGCTATATCCCGATGTATGGTGTGCAGCTTGCGTTTAGACGCTTTAATGCAACCGCAGGTATTTGGAATAGCCCTTGGGTTGGATTGGATTATTTCAGGCGCTTCTTTGAATCGCCATATTTCTCAACGACGATTCGAAATACCATTATATTGAGTGTGTATGGTTTAGTCGTGTCGTTCCCTATGCCAATTATTTTGGCGATGATGTTGAACTCCTTTAGGCATAAACGTTATCGACGGGTTATTCAGACAATAACATACGCACCACACTTTATTAGTACTGTTGTTATGGCTGGTATGATCATTCTCTTCCTATCGCCAACGATTGGTGTGGTGAATAACGTCATGCAAATGTTTGGTCTTGATTCAGTGAACTTTATGGCCAGGCGTGAGTACTGGAGACATATCTATGTATGGAGCGGCATTTGGCAAGGTACTGGCTGGTCATCGGTTATCTACTTTGCTGCCTTGTCTGGAGTCAGTCCAGAGCTACATGAAGCAGCCCGTTGTGATGGTGCCTCTAAATTGCAATTAATCCGGTACATTGACTTTCCATCCATTCTTCCGACGGCAACCGTTCTATTGATCTTGAACTCAGGTAGTATCCTATCTGTTGGTTTTGAAAAGGCTTATCTATTGCAAAATAACCTGAACTTAACCGTTTCTGAGATCATATCAACTTATGTTTATAAAGTTGGTTTGATTAATAGTGACATGTCTTATTCGACTGCTATCGGTTTGTTTAATACCGTTATCAACTTGGTCATTTTACTCTTCGTCAATAAAGTCGCAGATAAACTGTCCGGAACGAGCTTGTGGTAGGAGGATTAAGATATGCAAGTAACTAGCACACAAAGTAGAGCCAAAGCTCGTAAGAAGAACATGAACAAGCGTTCCAAAGAAGATTTGACGTTTGATATCATCATCTTTATTTTACTGACTGCAATTGTTATCGCCGTTGCTTATCCATTATGGTGGGTTATTATCTCATCATTTAGTGATCCAGGAGCAGTTTCTGGTGGACGAGTTATTTTATGGCCAGTAGGTTTCACGCTTCGTGGCTATGTTGAAGTTCTAAATGACGTACAAGTCTTACGAGGCTTCATGAACTCGATCATTATCGCAGTTGTAGGTGTCTTGGTGAACTTGACTGTTACACTGCCAACTGCCTATTCACTATCGCGTAGTACATTCTCAGGTAAGACACCGATCACCGTCTTCTATATGATCACGATGTTCTTCGGTGGTGGTTTGATTCCGACCTTCCTTGTTGTACGTGGTTTAGGTCTATTAAATACCATCTGGGCCTTGATCCTGCCTGGTAGCTTGAGCGTGTATAACATGATCGTTGCAAGAACCTTCTTTAAGTCGAATATCTCAGAGGATTTGTATGAAGCGGCAGCCATTGACGGTTGTGGACATGGACGTTTCTTCTTCCAGATCGCCCTTCCATTGTCCAAGGCCATTATCGCAATCCTAGTCCTTTACTACGGTATTGGACACTGGAACGCATACTTCTCAGCATTGGTCTATATCTCAGATCGTGCGAAGTATCCACTCCAGTTGGTCTTGCGTAACTTCTTGATTACGAACCAAGCGGCTTTATCTCAAACGGCAACAACAGAAGCTGCGCGTGAGGCTATGCGCCAGCGTCAGCAGTTAATCAACGTTATGAAGTATTCATTAATCATTATCAGTTCGATTCCAGTTATGCTTTTATACCCATTTATCCAAAAACACTTTGTAAAGGGGGTCATGATAGGTTCGATCAAGGGATAGTAAGCATAGGGTCTAAAACCCAATATTTGATTCGGTACTAAAACGCTTTTGGCGTAAGTAAAAAGATACTATAGGAGGAAAATAGTATGAAGAAGAGAGCAATCACAGCTTTATTAGCGATTGCACTATTGGCTACTGGTTTAGCTGCCTGTACATCAGACGGTGATACGGACCAGACCACAACTGCTCCAGGTTCTGAAGATCCAGACGATTCTGAAGATCCAGGTGATGACGGTAAGGTGAATGGCATCATGTATGCTGAGGGTCTACCGATTGTTGATCCAGGTACCTTTACATTCTCGATCTTTGCTGATGATTCAAGTGATACCGGTGAATTCTATATGCTCAATGAGTTTAAAGAGCAAACAGGTGTAGAGATTGACTTAAGAATTTATCCTTACGAAACAGCTACTGAGCGTTTGACACTGGATTTAAATACCGGTGACCATGCTGACTTGATTGGTGGCTGGACCTTGAATGACAGCCGTATTTTGACATATGGTGTCCAACAACAGATTTTCATCCCACTGCAAGATCTATTTGCAGAGTGGGCACCAAACATTGACGCTGTTTTGGACATGGAAGGTGTCAGAGATCGTATGACCGCACCAGATGGCAACATCTATGCCATTCCTTATGCAACTGGTGACACAACTGTTGGTTACTCACCTTACATCAATGAGCGTTGGCTAGAAGAGGTTGGTATGGATATGCCAACAACAACTGATGAGTTCGCCGATGTACTAAGAGCATTCAAGAATGAAGATGCAAACGGCAATGGTGATGCAAACGATGAGATTCCATTCTCAACAGACCCAAATAACAAGAATATTCAATCCATGACTGGTTGGTTTGGCTTGCCAATGAACCGTCAAGGTATTGGTCTATTGAATGGTGAAGTGGTTTACGGTGGTATCAGCAATACATATCGTGAGTTCTTACAATGGTTCAATGGCCTAAACAACGAAGGCTTGATCGACGTTGAGCTTTACACACAAGACAGCTCTACATGGGAAGGTAAGGGTAACAATGACCTTTACGGCGTATCTATTGCATATGGTAGCTCTGAGTTCTCAGGTCTTGCCCAAACAACAGAGAAGAGTGAGTTCGGTGCACTGCCTGTTCTGAATACTGACGATGGTGGTACATGGCTCCGTGATACAAACGGCTTTAGCGTTTACAGAACACAAGCTGTTATCACAAACAATGCAAGTAATCCTGAAGTCATTGCACGCTGGTACGATAACGTATTCGAACTCGAAAATGGTATTGGAATCAACCGTGGCCCAGTTGGCGTAGTCGTATTCGAAGAAAATGGTGAATACCGTTCAATCGATACATCTACTCTCGACGAAGAGACACAGGAGAAGGTCAGCTGGGGTAACCTGTGGCCACAATCCTTACCGAAGTATCTACCTGTAGGTTTCGAATTCATTGAAGAAAATCCAGTCTTCAATGAGAAGAAGGCAATGGAAGAGCTTTATGAGGATCACCTGACTGAAGACATCGTTCCATCCTTCTGGGTTGACCTGGATAAGATTGATCGTTATGCAGACATTAACACAGCACTCATCGACTACTTTGAGCAACAGCAGGCACTATTTGTGACTGGTGAGCTTGATGTCAATAACGACGCAGACTGGAACAGCTATGTAGATGGTCTGAAGAGCTTAGGTTTAGAAGAGTGGCTAGAGATTCGTGGTATTGGAACGATTGCTGAATAAGCTTTGTAACCATTAAATCAGATCTCACACAATATGGCTCCCGGGACTTAGGTCTCGGGAGTTTTTGTCTGCTAAGTGTATATTTCTAGCCCGATAGCGATCCTTTATTATTTATATGCTATAATTGATATATAAATTACCAAATGACACGAGGAGGTCTATTATGCAAAGAAAACTAAGAGCAGCCCAGTATGGTTGTGGGAAGATGAGTGTCTATCTCATGCGCTATATGCAAGAAAAGGGCATTGAAATCGTGGCAGCCTTTGACATTGATGAGAACATCATCGGTAAAGACATCGGTGAAGTCATGGGGTCGGATCTTGTTGGTGTGCAGGTAACGGATGCTAAGCAAGCAGAAGAAATTTTAAGTGAGTTAAAACCTGATGTATGTGTTGTTGCGACCATGAGTACAATAGCAGACATCAAAGAAGCGTTTGAAATTTGTGCTAGATCAGGTGTGAATGCAATCTCGACGTGTGAAGAAGCTATTTATCCTTGGAATTCGTCTCCAGAGATTACTAAGGAGTTAGATGAACTCGCAAAGGAAAATGGTATCACACTATCTGGAAGTGGATACCCTGATATGTACTGGGGTGTTTTAATTGATACCTTAGCAGGATCCATGCAGTCCATTACAAAGATTACTGGAAGTAGCAGTTATAACGTAGAAGACTACGGCATTGCTTTAGCTAAAGGGCATGGTGCTGGTTTAGATACTGAGGCATTTGAAAAAGAAATCGGTCAATACAATGAATTGTCGTCTGAAGAACAAGAGAGACTGGTCCATTCAGGCGAGTACGTACCATCTTATATGTGGAATCAAAATGGATGGCTCTGTAGTAAAATGGGCTTAACTGTTACATCTCAAGTGCAAAAATGTGTACCGACAACTCACACGGAGGATTTGCACTCGACAACACTCGATATGACAATAAAAGCAGGGCAGCCAACAGGTATGTCAGCTATCGTCACTACCGAAACTGCTGAGGGTATTACGCTAGTCACAGAGTGTATTGGTAAGGTCTACGCAGCAGATGAGTTCGACCTCAATGATTGGACATTCCATGGCGAGCCAGAGACGACAATCAATGTGAACAGACCAGCGACGGTTGAGTTAACATGTAGCAACCTTGTCAATCGGATACCGGCACTTATTAAAGCTGAACCAGGCTATGTAACAACTGATAAGATGCC
>CAYXVJ010000008.1:4326-6089 GCA_964468675.1 uncultured Oscillospiraceae bacterium | reverse complement strand
GTATTTCCAGTGCGCCCTTTAAATGAGTATGTAGATGAATTAGTTGAGGCATAAATGAAGCTGAAATGAGATCCAAGGGAAGACCGCTTAACCGCGGTCTTTACCTTTAAGAAATTGTGCTATTGATTGAATGGATATTTCTACACCTTTTACAATTTCTTGAAGTGACATAGAAGCTTGTCCACTTCTGCCAGCAGTCGCAACTTGTGATGGGATAAAAGGTACGTGCAAGAAACCACCGATGGCATCATTTTGATATTCACTTTGATGGTCTAATATTCCGTACATAATATTGTTGCAGACAAACGTGCCTGCACTATCCGATACTGTGGCGGGTAAGCCAGCTTCTCGTAGATTGCTTACGATCTCCTTAATTGGAAGAGTGGAGAAGTAGGCAGCGGGTCCATCTTTTATGACTGGAACGTCAGTAGGCATAAATCCTGCGTTATCCTTGATGTTGGCATCTTGGATGTTGATGGCAACTCGCTCAGGTGTTAGTGCTGTGCGTCCGCCGGCTTGCCCAATAGCTAAAACAGCATCTGGTTTTTCCTCTATCATTACTTTGTTAATGACTTCCAAAGATTCCTTAAATTTAGTTGGTATCTCAAGTTTGATAAGCTCTGCAGTGGTACAGTTTGGATCCACAAGCTTAAGTGCCTCTAGAGCAGGATTAATTTCATCTGAACCAAACGGGTCAAAGGCGGTTACGAGTATTTTCATAATCTTCTATCTCCAATAAAAAGAGAGCCACAAGCGTGACTCTCTTCTCTTCATATCGATCGATGCTTGTTATGTGATTAATTGTACAGTTCGTCGATCTGTCTTTGCAACTCTTCTGTTACTTCTTCGATGCCTGCATTACCAATAGCTGCTTGGTATTCAGCAACGATATCTTCAGCAGTACCTTGGTACTTACCAAAGGCAATTTGCTTCATGTAGTTTGAGTGCTGCTCGTTGACATTGTTGATTTGAGCTTGAATGTTTGCGACCTCTGGTACGAACTGTCCATATGGATAGTCGATTGAGATTTTAGCGTATTCGTCGTAGAGAGCATCAATTGAATCCCATAAGAGATTTGCTGAACGGATCTCTAAGTCGTCATTACGTCCCCACCAGTAACTAGTGGCTAAGCCATCTGCGTCTGGGTCGTAGCTGTCAGGTGTTTCGCGTAGCCCATCATCGTTGATTACATACTGTCTGCCTTCTTGACCGTAGTTGAGCAGATTGTAAACTTCTTGGTCATTACGCATTAGGTCATAGACCATTAATGCACGCTCAGGGTTCTTGCTTGCGGCTGAGATTGCCATTGCACCGTGAGTGATGCTCATGGCAGTTAAGTTGCCACTTTCTTGACCAAAGTAGAAGAAACCACTTGCAGCGTTTGGATCGTCTTGGTAGATTACGTTGTCAACTGTGTGACTGACTAGACCTGTCCATGTTTGAGTATGATGTTGGTCTGCTGCAGTTAAACCGACTTTGTAGTCATCGCGGTTTGTAGAGGATGTGTTGTTCAGTACGTCTGTACGCCATACACCGATTTCATCCCACTCTTTCATGAGTTTGGCGAATTCTACAAGCATGTCGGTTTCGGTATAGAACGGTGTGACGATGTTGTATAAATCATCACGTGTACCGCCCCAAAGACCACCGGTGCTGAGTCCGTCAATGGCTACAAAATCTGTGTGAGATTGGATCCAACCAGATGCAAGTTGTACGTTGTGGGTACCGTCAGAGTCCCATGGGATCATATCTGGGTAAGTTTC
>CAYXVJ010000008.1:3559-4316 GCA_964468675.1 uncultured Oscillospiraceae bacterium | reverse complement strand
ACGGAAATATTCAGTCATGTCTTCCCAGCTGTTTGCACCATCAGCTAAGCCAGCATCTTGTGCCCAGTCTAGGCGATAAATAAAACCATGATTGACCCATTGTGCGTAATTGTCTTCTGGCATCATGTAAATGTCGCCTTCGTAACGTGTTTGATCCCAGTTTTCAGCGGGTACTGTTTCCCATGTCAATGGTGCGTACGTTTGTAGCATTTCTTCTGGGAGTGCCAGGAAAGCACCATTTTTTGCATTTTGCCAAGCGTCTAGCCAGTCAGATGCTGTACCTACGAGGTCAATGGAGCCGTCCATAGTTGCAAGTGCTAAGTTGTAGTTTGCAAGATAATCTGTCCAGCCGATGTAGTAGATATCAAGTTCAGCGTTGACTTTATCTTTTAAGATGGCATTCATTTCTTCTAACATGTCTGTTGTTGCAGTGTTTGTAGGAACATCTGCAGTAGTCATGTACGTGATAGTAACAAATTCAGATGTGTCGATGTCGCCATTGTCGTCTGGTGCATCCGTGCCATTGTCGTCATCTGGATCAGTTGATTCATTACTAGCTGGATCAGAAGCTGGATCAGTAGCGTCACCACCGCTGTTACAAGCGACTGCTGTAAATCCAATAGTCGCAGCTAATAGTAGCATGAGCAATTTTCTTTTCATGTTTTCCTCCTAAAAATTTATATATTATAACTTCGCTTGGCGAAGCAATAATTAACCTTTAACGGCACCTACGGTAATGCCGCTGATGAAATACTTC
>CAYXVJ010000008.1:0-3549 GCA_964468675.1 uncultured Oscillospiraceae bacterium | reverse complement strand
ACTTCTGTACGAACGGATAAACGAATATGATTGGACCAGTAGCTAGAATCGCATTGGCCATCTTGACGCTTTCCGTTGGTATATCTGCAATCGTAATATATTGTCCGGCTACAGAGTTTCTTAGTGCATCGATCTTATTGACGACTTCATAAAGTGTGTATTGCAATGGTTTTACGCGCACCCTCGAACTTAAGAATAAAGAAGACTGGTACCACTCGTTCCAATAACCGAGGGCTAAGAATAAACCTATGGTAGCAAGGGCTGGTTTTAACATAGGTAGAATGATGGAGATAAAGACTCTGAAATCTCCAGCGCCATCAATCTTGCCTGACTCCGTCAGTTCATGTGGAATTGCTTTGACAAAATTCTTCATCAGAATGATGAGCCATGGGGACATCATTAATGGAAAGAGGACTGCTAAGTAATTGTCTTTCAAACCATATGTCTGCGTCATTAGTAAATAGTATGGCGCTAAACCAGCTGAAAAAAGGCTTGTGAAATAAATATAAAACGAGATCACATTTCTCAAAGGAAAGTCTTGTCTTTGTAATGCATATCCCGTCATGGAAATGATGCTTAGACCTACTGTCGTGCCGACTAGAGTCATTAAAATGGTCAAGATATAAGAATGCCAAATTGTGCCGCCTTTAATAACCATTTGATAAGCTTCGACAGAAAAGTCCTTTGGTATGAGCTTGACACCCTCTGACCTAATAACGGCTTCACTGGTAAATGATGTACCGAGAATAATCAAGAAGGGGAAGATACAAGCGAGGGCATAAAACGTTACGATGACATAGCCTGTACCGCGTATGATGCGATCGGATGTGCCGAGTTTCACATGACCATTTTGTCTTTTGCTTCTGTTATTAATTGTTAAATCTTGCATGTTTCGCTCCTCCTAGAACAATGAGTAGTCTGGATCAATCTTTTTAACGGTAAAGTTTACGACCATTATGATCACAAAACCGATAAGGGATTGATAAAGGCCTACAGCTGATGCGTTGGAGAAGTTAAAGTCTGCAATGGTTGCTCGGTAGACAAAGGTTTCTATAATGTCTGTCGTACTGTACAGCAAGGAGTTTGTGCCGATGATGTTGTAGAATAATCCGAAGTTACCTCTTACAATACCGCCTAGAGCGAAGAGTAAAAGTATGATAATCGTTGGTTTTAAACTGGGGATAATAATGTATCTAATTTTTTTAAACGCATTGGCACCGTCTACTCGAGCAGCTTCAATCATTTCTGCATCAATGCCCATGATTGCTGCAAAATAGACCACGGAGTTATAACCGGTTTGTTGCCATAGATAAATCGTGACTAGTAGCGGTGGCCAAACTTTTGGGTCAGAGTAAGGTTGCCAACGTTCTAAGCCCATCCTTGTCAATACGCTATTCACAAAACCTGTATCGTAATTCAGAATGTTGAAGACTAGTATTCCGACAAGAACCTGCGAGATGAAGTAGGGTAAAAACATCATCGTTTGGGTTACTTTTTTGAAGCGCTGACTTTGCATTTCATTTAGTAGAACAGCTATAAATACAGCCAAGAGATTACCCAATGTAATAAATGCTACATTATACAAAATTGTATTGCGAGTAAGCTCCAACAATTTGCCAGATCGCCATAAGTATTCAAAATTTCTTAAGCCGACAAACTGGCTACCGAAGATTCCGTCTCTGTAGTTATATTGTACAAATGCGATGTAAACACCTGGCATAGGCATATAACTGAATAAAAAGAAAAACAGTATGGCAGGAATACACATTACAAACAGCATGCGCGTTCTCCAAACTCGTTTCCAAAAAAGGTTTCGTCGATTCTTCTGTATCATCTCAACAGATCTCTCCAATCTAAGCACGTTGGCTGTGCATTTAAGCAGGGTTTATGGATGTGTACTAGGTATTTTATATTATGAAACCGCTTACATTTCTTGTTTCTAGTTAAAGTTTACCAAATAAATACATAAGCTGGCAACCCTTGAAATCATAGTCGTGTATAAAGTCGCTAATAAACTTGTCTGTTTAATAAATCTTAGTATAGTAAAATGATGGATATTACGTAGAGAAGTTAGTGAGGTAGCCTGTGAAGAAGTGGCAATTCGAAGATGGTATCATCAATGTGTATGGAATATATGTAGTGTTCTATTCTGCTGTAGCCATCTTTAGTGGGTATTTGAATTTGTATCTAGATTCCGTAGGTCTGTCTGAACCTCAGATTGGAGCGATTGCATCTATTTCTACTATCTGCACTTTCTTCGCACAACTTGTCTGGGGATCCATTGCAGACAAAGTGAATAACAAGGTACGTCTAATGCAATTTATGATGCTCGTAGCATCGCTAGTATCTTTGTTATTTTATGCAAATACATCTTTTGTTTATTTGGCGGTCTTGGTATCCTTGTTCTCAGTCTTCTTTAATCCAATTACGCCAATCCAAGATGCGCTAACACTCGAAATGTTAGAAGGGAAGAAGACGGACTATGGCCACGTACGTACTGGTGGAACCATAGGCTATAGCTTTACTGCCTTAATTGTTGGTAGTGCTCTCCAAGATCGCTACCGTCATATTTTCTGGATGGTTGGAATAGCTTTATTGTTATGTTGGATTTTATCGTTTGGCTATCCAAAATTGACTGTAATTCAAGAACAGGTGAAAATCAAAACGCCAAAAGGACTTTTTAAGAATAAACTCTTGATTGGACTCGTCATTTTCAACTTTATATTCTCAATTGGCATGTCTTTTTATTACACTTTTTATCCGATTTACTTTGTCTCTATAGGTGGTACGAGTGCTTTGGTCGGGACGCTTATGTTTGTGGCAGCAATGACAGAGGTTCCTATGCTATTTATCTGCCGTAAACTGACTAATAAAATTGGCATTAAAAACCTGCTTGTAATTGCATCCTTAGCAACTATGTTAAGGTGGTTCTTACTCTCGATAGTAGTCAACCCAACTCTGGTAATATTTGTTGGTGTCCTTCATGGTGTAGGTTATACAAGCTTCTCATATAGCCTAGTCACATATATTAACGATGCACTGCCAAGACATATGCGCGCTAGAGGTCAGAGTCTAAATGTATTAGTGGGACAAGTATTACCACGTGTAGTCTTTGGTTATCTAGGTGGACTCGCTACTAGCCATTTTGGTATACAACGTGTACTGCAAGCTAACGCAATTTTGCTTGGAGTAGCCATGCTGGGATTTGTCTGGTTAGTTGGATCAAAACACGATAAGAAGCAAACTATTTGATACCGCTACGTAATTTAGTTGTACATTTATCGATTTACTTGTGCGAACGTGAAGCGAACATAAAAGTACTGTGTGCTTCGCACCTGATATCTACAATTTGTGTAGGATTGTCATAAAATAGAATGTTTAAGGTAATCTCTTGGTCTTGATATTTGGTATACTATACATAGTAATGTGTTACTGAAATTGAATTTATGTGCAGTAATGCTGTCGCACCCTACGCGGGTGCGTGGATTGAAATATTATCAATACATTGTGAATCTGTTTTTTATAGAAGTCGCACCCTACGCGGGTGCG
>CAYXVJ010000007.1:8761-25282 GCA_964468675.1 uncultured Oscillospiraceae bacterium | reverse complement strand
TAATTCATCTAATGGTGGTTTATTCAGCATTGAAGCCTCCTCGATATTTAAGATTCTACCTGTTTATTATCATTTGTTCAATTCCCTTTAAGTTCGCAGCTAGATGCTGCTCTGCTTCTAGAATTGATAAGATCAAGCGTGCAGTTTCCTGGACATCATAGTTTACCAGAATATATTTGAATTTCCCAGCTTGACTGATTTCATGCACTGCCTTCTCCATGCGTTTTTCTATGGTAAACCGATCTTCTGTACCACGTCCTACGAGCCTTCGTCTTAGCTCTGTAAAACTAGGTGGCAATAAGAAAATACCAATTGCCTCTGGGAAGTTATTAATTGTTTGTAGCGAGCCAGGTACCGTAACGTCCATAATAACATTGGTACCGTTTGCCATTTTATCTAATATGGGTTGTCTTGGGGTGCCATAGTAATTTTCGCAATATTCGTCATGTTCTAAGATATCCCCTTTTACGAGCATCTGTTCGAACTCTTCTCTAGTACGGAAATAATACGAAACACCGTCAACTTCCATCGGGCGAGGCGCTCTCGTGGTGACAGATACCGAGTGAACGATCTTCTCCGTCATCGCCATCAGCGCATCAATAACCGTACCTTTGCCAACCCCTGAGGGTCCGGAAAGGCAGATGACCACGCCTTCTGGCCTTATTTCAAATTGTTTATTCTCAGTCAATCTAACTCTATGCTCCTCACCACAATTGTCTTATGGTCTATACATCGTCTTAACAAGATATATTGCCATAATACCGAAACATTGTCCGCTTATACCGTTACTCTCACTCGTTCATCTCTAGTTCTTCAGGGCTCTTCGCTGATAATATCAGTTGTTCACTATCCATGACAATTACGGATCTTGTCTTCTTGCCTGAGGATGCATCGATCAATGCACCTCTGTCCCTTGCGTCTTGAATCATGCGCCTAACGGGTGCAGAGTCTGGACTGACCACCGCGATAATACGTGCACGATTCACCATATTACTGTAACCGATTTGTATGAATCCTTCCAAGTACTCCTCCACCAACATTCACATGCATCTATATTACAATTCTTATATCAACTTACTCAATATTTTGTGTTTGCTCTCGAACCTTCTCCAAGAGTGACTTCATCTCAACTACAATATTTGTAATCTCAAGATCATTCGCCTTCGATCCAATCGTATTGATCTCACGGTTCATCTCTTGGATAAGGAAGTCTAGCTTCTTACCGACATCGCCTCCACCGGACAAGGTCTCTTCTACTGCATCAAAGTGACTTTTCAAACGAACCAGCTCTTCATCAACAGCTGCCTTATCAGCAAACACAAGAACTTCTGCAGCAAGTCTATCTTCTCCAAACACGGATTCTGCTCTGTGCTCCATCAATTCATTTAGTTTAGTGACAAGCCTCTCACGATATTCAGCAATCACATCAGGACTTCTCTTGGCAACAAGCTCTCGGCAACGCCTTAGCTCAGCAAGTTTGGCATGCATATCCGTCTTCAAGCGTAAGCCTTCAGCCTCGCGCATCAAGATGAGTGCATCTAATGCATCCTCTGTAGCTCTTTCTAACAGTTCTTGCCAAAAATCAACATTTGTTTCAACGGTAGCACTCTTTAAAACCTGAGGGAACTTTGCTATCTCTAATGGATCCGCCAGATAAGTCGACGAGACACCTGTATGCCTTGCGATAGCCAATATTGCATCGGCATACGATTTGGCAAGGTTTAAATCTGCCGCAACATTCATCTTGGATTCCAGAAGGTTGCTCCAGTTTACATTGATCTCGAGCTTACCTCTACTGACTTTTCTTTGACATTGCTGACGTAAAGACACCTCCAAAGCTTGAAGCTCACGTGGCATACGGACTTGGCAATCAAAGAAGCGATTGTTTACCGACTTAATCTCAACAGTGATCTTACAGTCATCTGCTTCTGCTATACCACGGCCGAACCCTGTCATACTTCTAAGCATGGAAACCCCCTTTACCATGTTAACGGTCTGTTAAACTTGTCTCATTATAGCCCTTCGCCTCGAAATAGGGCAAGCTTCCAGAAGATTCATCTTCGCCGAATAACAATAAGGGCTTGAAGCCAAGAAAATCACAAGCGGTATTCTTATAAGATATACCATTCAAGCTGCGATTAAAAGAATAATAAGGATTTGTACCATGTACATGACCGTATATACAAGCATCGACTTCATACTCTTCTAAAATCTCAGTCATCTCAGATGCTTGTCCATTTGGACCCAGCGGCGGATAGTGGAATGTAGCAAGTAGTGTTTGCCCGTCTTTACGCTTCCTTTTAGCATCGTCCAAGCCAAGCTTCAAGCGAATCAATTCACGATTGTAGATTTTCTCGTCACTGTCTTTAAAGTCTCTATCGCTAGGCAAGAGCCAGCCTCTTGTATTTGTAATCAAGATATCTTCAACTAAAAATGCTTCATGACGCATAAAACGCAGTGTACTTAAACCATGCTCCTTACAAAAAGCTTCCATCTTAGTTAAAGAGTTCCACCAATAGTCGTGGTTCCCCCGCCCGATTAACTTAGTACCAGGTAAGGCATCGATAAACTTTAAATCTGCTAATGCTTCATTAAAATTCATGCCCCATGATATGTCACCTGGCATCAAGACTGTATCCTCATCTTTGACCACAGCGCGCCAATGCGAATCTATCAAACTTGGGTGGTCTTGCCAATGCTCGCCAAATACATCCATTGGCTTATTACTAGCAAACGATAGATGCGGATCAGATAATGCCCAAATACTCATACTTCCTCCACCTAATCCAAATCTTTTGAATGGAAATGTTCATAGACTGCTCTTGCCTGCTTTTCACCTAAGCCTGGTACCTTCTCCAATAATTCTTCTACCGTGGCTTCACTGATCCGCTTAATAGAACCCATGGCACTTAAGAGTGCCTTTCGTCTTGCAGGACCAATCCCTGGAATCGTCTCTAGTTTAAACTTTGTACGTCTCTTAGAACCAAGTTTTTCTTGATAGCGCGAAGCAAAGCGATGTGCTTCATTTTGAATGGCAGAGATCAAGCGTAAAACCCTTAAGATTTGTTCACGCTCTAAGCCCTCTATATCCATCTCAAGCCTTGCTCGACTCTCATCAAAGGCAGGATTCACCGCTGGGTTTAAGAGAGGATTCTTAGCCAGATGTACAAAGGCATCTTCCTTTTCTGGGATGGAATCTTGAATCCCTGCTGCATGAGCCAGTTCTACTATTTCACCAGTCACTAAAGCTAAGCCTCGGCTACGATGCCTCTTGTCCTTAACCATACCAGCCAAGGGTATATCAATCCCCTTCTCTTGGAACATTCTAGAGATCACAGCAACGTGTTGCAGACCACCATCGACTAAGATCAGATCGGGTTTAGAACCGAAGCGCTCATCACCCAAACGGTCTAGCCTCCTCGATATCGCTTCTTCTAAAGAAGCGTAGTCGTCTTGACCCTCTACTTGCTTGATTTTAAACTGACGGTAATGCTTTTTTGATGCCTTACCATGAATGAAGACAACCATTGAACAAGCCTTATCTTGATCACCCATATTGGATATATCAAAAGCTTCTATCCTAGCTGGAGCAGCCGCACAATTGGTCAACTCACCGATTAAGCTCAAGCCTTCATCGATCGCTTCTTGTGAACTACCTGCTAGCATGCGTCTTCGTCTCAATGTTTCTTTGGCGTTGCGCTCTGCAAGCTCTTGGACTTGACGCTTATCTCCTCTTAACGGTACATGGATGGATACCTTCCTTGCAGCAAGTTCACTCAATGTTCGCTCAAGCTCTCTTGTATCTTCATCTTCTAAGGGCTTGGCCAAGAGAATCTGTGCAGGTATCGTAGCTGCTGTCGGGTAGTACTGACTTAAGAATGCCGTAATGATTTCGCTATCAGTCTCTGTTGTAGCATCAAAGAAGTAAGTGGATGTACCACTAATCTTACCTGCACGCACTTCAAGCTTTAAGATACAAACCTCTAAAGGTCCTCTATCGATCCCTAACGCATCCGCATCAAAGTCCATACTAGATACTGCCGTCTGTTTTAAGCTAAGCGCTTCTAGTGAACGGATTCGATCCCTAATTCGTGCAGCCTTCTCAAACTCCATCATCTCTGATGCAAGATCCATCTGTGCTTCCATCTCTTTAATGATCCCAGTATAGCGGCCTTCTAAGAAGTCACAAACTTCCTTCATAACCTCGCGGTACTCATCTGCAGATACATCTCCTCGACAAGGGCCGATACAACGATGGATATAGTAGTTTAAGCACGGTCGCTCCTTCCCAACATCTCTAGGGAATTCACGTCTACATGTTTTCATGGGGAAGATATCATGCAAGGTGTTAATGGCGCGATTCACGTCTCCATTTAAATATGGACCATAGTAAAGCGCACCATCCTTTTGATCAGGTCCCACCCTATATGCTTTTAAGACACGTGGGTAGAGCTCATTCATGGTGACTTTAATGTAGGGGTAATCGTGATCGTCTTTTAATAGAATATTATAAAATGGCTGATAGCGCTTAATTAGGTTTGACTCTAAAACAAGCGCTTCAAGTTCGTTGGCAGCAATTAAATAATCGAAATCATGAATATGCTCGATCATCATCATCACCTTTTGAGATCCCTTAGGATTCGAGGTGAAATAAGATCGCAGGCGATTTCTTAAGTTAATTGCTTTACCAACATAAATAACAGAGCCCGCGGCATCCTTCATCAGGTATACCCCGGGACTCGCAGGTACCAAATCCAATCTGGCATCGGATGGTTTTAACCGTCCGTCATGTGTCAATGCTGCCTCCTCAAGTGTTAGCTTTAGAACTTAAAGCTGAGGGTCAAGTAGATAGTTTGCTACGCTTTCGATTGCGAGCTCTTCGTCACTACCATCTGCAGTGATTTCAACTTCCATGCCATTTTCAATACCAAGAGACATCACACCTAAAAGGCTCTTTGCATTGGCCCTACGGTCCCCACGTGTCAACCAGATGCTGGAATTAAACACAGATGTCTTTTGAATAAGCACTGCAATAGCCTTCATATGCATTGAGTCTTCGCAATTAAATACAACAGTACGTTTGATCATCGCTTTACAATCCTCCAAACCGGTTTCTCCGGTACTAGATGCCCCATCTTCTACGGCCAATTCATCCGTTTAGAGCATGGCATCTACATCGTGCTAGGCTGCTTTTTGCTTCAAGTGGTACAGTCACTAGCGAGTCACTAAAAGTATAACCAAGCGACTTCTACTTGTCAATATTCACAAGCTGAGACCCCCATACTTGTGCTATTTGTAAATAAAATCGATCAAATTACCCTTTAGAGCCCCTTTTTTTGTTTATTTCGCCCAGATTAGAAGGATCGTTTCATAATGAGTGCATCATCAGCGTACTCAGGATAATAGTCTTTGATCATTCCAACAACAGTAAATCCAGCTTCTTCATAAAGTAGCTGTGCTCCACGCTTGTGTTTGGCAACCTCAAGTGTCACTTCACGTACGCCGTTTTCCTCCATACGCGTCATGGCTGTCTGAACAAGTACTCTAGCAATGCCTTGTCTGCGCCACGAAGGATGAACCGAGACATTAAGGATCTGTGCCTCATCAATAATCTGCCACCAAGACATGTAAGCTAAGAGATAACGCTCTTCTTGATGTATTATTTCAGCCAGAATAAAAGACGAAAGATTTGTCTTTTTCATTTCACTGTCGAGCTGAGCTTCTGTCCAAGGCCTTCTAAAGCAAAGTTCCTCGAGCCTTGCGAGTGCTGGAATATCGGATCTTTTGGCATCCCTTATGATGTATTCATGCTCACTTGGCTCTTTTAAGTCCTTATCATAATATTCATCCAGATAAGGGTTCATAACCATCTTTACACCTCTATACCCAGCTGCTTTTCAGCAGAAGTTCTTGTTAGATAAGACGGCCTTAAATCACTTGCATCGATTGCAACTGACGGATCTGAAATCAACAAACGATAAGCAAGTTTTGCAGCATGTTCTGCTAGTGCTGTCTTATCTTCGGCAAAGGCTATCTTTATACCGCTAGCTTCTATTTTCTCTTGAAATGATTCAAGTCCCCTGCCTACATGAGCACCATCACCTGTACAGATGAAACGATCAAAGCCCTTTTCTTTTGCCTTCAAAATAGCTTGGTCTGCAAATGCTTCCAAAGGGGCTAGCTCTTCTTCTATCAAGCCTGTATCAGCCAAGTAGAAGGCTCCAAAAGCTCTTTCATGCCTAGCATCAATTAAAGGCATAATGGGTAGGTCAAGACTCCTATAAGCTTCTGCCATAGCATTAAGGCTTGATACAGGAATGATCGGTAGATTATTTGGCATAGCTAAACCTTGTATCGTTGCTAAACCAATTCGTATACCGGTAAAGCTACCTGGTCCAATCGTTGTCACAAGATGAGTCAAATCAGATACAGTCGTTTTTGCAGCCTCTAATACGACATCAATTGCCGACATGATATGTGTGGAATGAGTCTTAGCTATATTTTGCTTAAACGCTGCTAAAACAACGCCATCTTCTAAAATAGCAGTCGATAAAACAGCTCCTGATGTGTCTACACTTAGGCATTTCATATTATTCTTCCTCCATCCACAAGAGTCCTTCAATCGGATGTTCTATTAATTGTTCTTTGATGTCTTTCAAGAAGCTTGCCCAGAACAATTCATCTTCGTAGGATATACGAATGTTTCTGGCACCATTATCTTGAGGCAAGTATACAGCTTCTTGATCCAAGCTCCCTGCTACAGTTTCAACTACATCTGGTATTGATAAATCCCCTAGTCGTGTGAATTCCATCTTCAAACGATTTGGCGGCAGAGCATCCATCACAAGATCAGCCCATTCAATGACGACCACTGCTTTTTGATAAAAATACTCATCTAGTCCACTATCAATAAAATCATTGCTACCGCTTAAACGATACGCATCCATATGGATGAGATTTAAACCATCGCTTTCATTGTCATGTTCAGCTACCAAGGTAAAGGTAGGGCTACTGATATCTGATTCGATCCCTAAACCTTTTGCAAGTCCCTGTACAAAATGGGTTTTACCCACACCTAAATCACCAACTAGAGCGAGCACAAAAGGGCCGATGGATACACCCATCAGCTGTCCTAGTTTTGTTGTTGCAAGTTCACTATTTGAACGGATATCTATATGCATAAGAAAAAATCACCTAAATAAGAGAGCCCATAACGGCGGTCCTAAAATCATAAGTCCGATAAGAATAGATGAGATAGAAGCCACTAAAACTGCACCTGCTGCAATGTCTTTAGCAGCCTTAGCAAGTGGATGGTAGTGCTTATTGCTTGCTAAATCTACATTCTTCTCTAAAGCAGTATTGATGAGCTCTAAGCACAAGACATGTGAAATACAGAGCACTAAAAGAGCAAGTCTTGTCCAACCTACCTTTAAAAGAAGTGCTAGTACCATGGCAGCTAGTCCAAAAGCGATTTGGATCTTGAAATTCCGATCCATAAATGCTTCCCTAAAGCCCCATGCGGCGATTCTCAGCGAATCAATAAAACGCTTATTTCCATTTTGGACACAGTCATCGTCCACAGGTCTTTCGTCCATCTTCATGGCTCCTCACCCCCGCTAATCTATTCCCATTGTATCACGTGTTTCCCCATCACGTGACTAAAGCCTTCCTGCATCAAGAAAGCAGTACAGAGCTTAGAGTAAAGGCTAGGAATATTAGTAAGAAAGATAGAAAAATCGCCTCTACCAGGGAAGGGTGAGGCGATTTTTCTTCTATGCTCTCATCTAATACTAGATGCGCATGGCTAACATAGCACCTTCAAAGATTGCTTCGAGTGCACTTCTGGCAAGCTTTGCATCTCCAATGGTGTAAACCTCAGGTGCGAGCTCTTCCTTATTCGTAAGGAATTCATAGGACTTAGAACCAACGGCAACAATGACGTTGTCATAGTCTTCGAAGACTTGGCGCTGGCCATCTTTTTCGGTGACAAGATTGCCGTCTTCTAAGGCAACTGCCTTCGTGTTCGTGTGAACATCAATCCCATGATCTTTAAATCTAGATAACATGGAGTCACGTACAGTCATGTATAGATCTGTACCGACATCGTCTAACATCTCAATGACAGTCACTTTATCACAGTAATCTTGGGCGAACTCTGCCGTCTCAAGACCGACCATACCACCACCGATGACGATGGCACTATTACCAAGTTGTACCTTACCGGCTAAGACATCGTTTGCTTGAACAACCTTATCTGTATCAAAGCCATGGATGTTAGGCATCACTGGTGTCGCACCACTGGCATCGAACAAGACGTCTGGAGCAAAGTTTTCTACGACTTCGTTTGTAACCTTGGTGTTCCACTGGAATTTCACACCATACTTCTCACACATGTGGAGGTAGTGGCGTAGTACTCTTGTAATGCCTTGCTTGAATGGTGGGTATGCAGCAATGAGGAATTGACCACCTGCTTGTTGTGGACCGTTTTGTTCGAATACAGTGACATCGTGTCCACGCTCTGCTGCAATGTATGCGGTGTATAAGCCACCGGCACCTGCACCAATAACCATGATCTTCTTCTGCTCTTCTGCAGGACCATATTGAACTTCTTCACGATTGTTTGTGAAGGGGTTGAACATACAGCTAACGCCCCAGTCACCCTCTAAGAGTGAATCGTGGTCATTAAAGCTCATGCAACGTTGAGTACAACCAATACAAGGGCTGATCTCTTCGACTCTACCCTCTTGCATCTTAATTGGGAAGAAGGCATCGGCGATACTTGCACGGCCTAAGCAGATGAAGTCTGCGTCACCACGCTCAATGGCATCTTCGATCATTCTCGGTTGTGAGAAGCGACCGGCAAGGCCTACTGGAATATTGACATAGTCTTTGATTCTGCGGGCACCTTCCCAGTTCCAACCTTCATCGAAGCTTGGTGGTGGAACGATAACATCCCATGCAGCATATGTACCGGCTGACACGTTAATAGCATCTGCTCCGGCCTTTTCGATCATCTTAGCAAAGGCTACTGATTCGTTTTGTGGTAAGCCACCGACTCTACCTTCAACTGTATCTAGGCGAACAATGACGAGGAAGTCTTTGCCACAGCGCTCTTTAATACCTTCAACAATCTCCAAGTTGAAACGTGAACGACCTTCTAGGTCACCACCATACTTGTCGATTCTCTTATTGGTACGAGGACTTTGGAATTGTAAGCCCATATAACCGTGAGCGGAGTGGAACTCAACGCCTTCAAAGCCTGCTTCTTGGACACGCTCTGCGGCACGGATGTAGCTCTCAACCATTTCTTCTACTTCTTCTGTCGTCATCTCATGAACAGGTTCACGGTAGACAGGTGAAGGAATGGGTGATGGTGAGAACGGCTTCTCGCCAATCATGGCCTCTAGTGTTTCACGGCCTGCGTGGTGTAACTGCACAATAGCGACAGAACCGTTATCTTGAATAGCTTTGGCAAGATTCTTCAAACCTGGCAAATAGCTGTCATCGTATAGGCGTGGTTGACCTGGCATACCCATACCTCTATGGTCAATTGCTGCAATCTCAGTAATGACCATGCTAAAGCCGCCTGCTGCCCTATGGCCGTAGTAATCACAAGCCATTTGGCCAATCGTACCGTCTTCTTCACACATTGCGGAGTCCATTGCTGGGACAACCAATCTGTTCTTAAGCTCGACGTTACCGATCATAAGGGGTTCAAATGTTAATGGATAATTAGACATGTGTTTCTCCTTATCATATCTCTTCCGCCATCATGCTTTTATGTCCGATATTAATGTGGTGGCCTTAATACCAAACGTATCAATCAATCTATATCGATTATAAACGAACGAAACGCAGTCTCATATAGTGGAACTGACAAAAACAAGAGAGTTACTTGTGCAAAATGCCAAACAGCTGGTAGACTAAGATGGTAGCAAAGGAGAGGTACAATGAGACAGGCAGACAAGAAAGAACAGCGAACAGATACAGATATCTTGCTAGATATACACAAACAGATCTTAAAGACCTTACAGACTCGCTCTGTATCGAGTTTAATTGAACTCGCCTCCCGTATTTTTGCATGTCCAGTTGTGCTGACTGACGAACGCTACCATCGTCTAGCTTTATGGCCACGGCAAACAATTGGCGATCCCGTCTACGATGCACTCGTTCAATCGGAAGTCTTACCACTAGAGTTTGTCCAAAGCTATACTGAGGCTTATCTACCTGGCCAAGAGCCTAGATATAATCCATTTTATGTCAGTCAAGGCCCTGTCGGAGAGCTACCACGTATATTTGCTTTAATCCACGATGACCGTCAGACACTAGGGCACATCGGCATCATTCTTGGTAACCGCTCACCAGAGACATGGCACTATGGCGCTGCAACCATTGTGGCTGACGCAATTGCCGTTATTTTAAGTCCACGTATTAGTAAGACAGCTACAGATAGCTCCAATCTCTCTTACCTCTTAAGCGACATACTAGATAGCCAAGTAAGCTTAGATAAACGATATGGCGCATTACAACATTTAGAGAATCATTGCCCAAAACCTTGGAATCTGCTCCTCGTACATAGCTCAGAAACAACGGATCTAGAAGTACTTGCAGGTGCAGTCGCTTCAGACTTAAGTTCTAGATTCCCTAGATTTATTGTGACTAGACTAAAAGGATTTTTGATTTTATTTGAGTACCAGACGAAAAGTAGTGATGCATTTCAAGCAGTATCAAGGCACATTCAAACATTTGGCTATAAACGCTTCTTCCTCGTCCAAACTGAAAACAAATACCACTACCCACGCTTTATGGAAGCGATCTACCTTGCGAACCTCACTTGGTCTTTACCAAGTGATATTAAAGAAATGGTGCAGATGGATGAGAGTACAATCATTAAAGTGGATGCCCTACAGTCATGGCCAAGTTTAATGGCAGCAAGCGCTGCAGATGGCGCAAAAGCACTCATCCATCCCCTCTTACTACAATTAAAAGATACAGATGAGGCCGATGAAAGCGACTACTACAACACCTTAGAAGCATATTGCAAACACGCCTACGATAGGAAGAAGACAAGCGAAGCACTACATATACACCGCAACACCTTATTGTATCGCCTCAAGCGTATTGAAGAACTCTTTCAAGTAAACCTAGAGAATCCAGAACTGTTACTCGACTTATCGATTAGCTTTAGACTTGCACATGTAGTGAAGTAAATGAACTCTCACAATTGAATTTCACCCACAAAAAAAGCACCTCCACAAGGAAGTGCTCTTTTAAACTCAAATTGCAAACGATTAACGCTTTGAGAACTGGGAAGCCTTACGGGCCTTCTTGAGACCGTACTTCTTACGCTCTTTCATGCGTGAATCACGTGTGAGGAAACCGGCTTTCTTAAGATCTGCACGGTACGCCTCTTCGTCAGCAGCGTTCAATGCACGAGCAATACCATGACGGATTGCGCCTGCTTGACCACTTAAACCGCCACCTTCAACCTTAACGAGAACATCGAACTTATCGAGTGTGTTTGTTAAGACTAGCGGTTGGCGAATGATGAGCTTTAATGTATCTAAACCGAAATACTCATCGATATCTTTACCATTAACTGTAATCTGGCCATTACCGGGTAGGATACGAACACGGGCTACCGCGTTCTTACGACGACCTGTTCCCCAGACATAAACCTTAGAACCTTTAGACATGAATTATCTCCTCCCCTTATGCCTTGATATCCAATGCAACAGGCTGTTGGGCCTCATGCGGATGATTTGGACCTGCATAAACCTTCAGCTTCTTAAACATCTGACGACCTAAAGAGCTCTTTGGAAGCATGCCTTTAACAGCAAGCTCAATGACACGCTCTGGACGCTTCTGAATCATGGTGCTGAACTTTGTCTCCTTGAGACCACCTGGATAACCGGTGTGGTAGGAGTAGATCTTACCTTCTGCTTTATTACCTGTCACTTTAACCTTCTCAGCATTGACAACGATGACATGATCACCTGTGTCAATGAATGGTGTGTAAGTGGGTTTATTTTTGCCCATCAAGATCATTGCGATCTCTGTTGTGAGACGGCCGAGAGTCTTGTCGCTGGCATCTACAACGTACCAGGCGCGTTCAATCTCTTTGCCCTTCGCCACATATGTACTCATTTTTATACCTCCATAATCGTCTGCCAAGTCACCTTTTCGGCAGACAAATGACAAACCTCGCGTAAAATGCTTTCTCATTGTAACATCAATTCGGAAGCTGTCAAGTCTTTAATTCAATTTAGCTGAACATTCCTTTGAAATTCGCAAGTTTCCTCGTTTTTACTCGTTTTCTTCAATTTCAGGAAAGATACTCTCTACTTCCTCATCTTCTCCTAAGCTTTCATGAGGTTCATCTTTGGCCTCTTCTACAAGCTCTTTGGCAAGTTCATCTGTCGGTTTCTTATTTAAATCGTCTTCAGTAACGCTTGCATCACTCACTTGTTCTGCTTCTACTGTATCAACAAGCTCCTGCTTCACATCCTCTGTATCTTGTTCTAATAAATCAGCAGTTTCATTTTTTGCAAGACTAGTTGTGCGTATGCCTACAGGCTCCACTCTACTTTGCTGCCAGATGGCAGGTCTACCTGCAGCATCTACGGCTTCTAGTTCAAGGCGTTGGCGGAGCGCAATACGGGCTCTGCGCAAACGTTCTTGACGCTTGCCTTCCATACTACGCCAGATTAAGAGAGCGATTAAGAGTACTAAAATACCAAATATGCTGATCATCACGCCGGTCCAAAATCCTGGTGGGGTGAATTTTAGTTCAATACGATGGATACCCATACCGAGCTCAATACCCATCAATCCATTACCCACATCAACTAATTCCACGGCTACACCATTGACGAGCGCTTCCCAAGACTGATCGTATGGAATGGATAAGAACAATAGACCAGCCTCATCCGTTGCTACAGTACCGCGAACAAAGCGTGAGCTCAACTCTTCTATCTCTAGGCCTCGTAGAGCTAGGTCTTCCATACTGTTCGTGTAAACATCTTGATTGAGTCCTGCAGCAGATACGACAAAGCGTCCACCTGTTCCTGAATCCACATTAATCTTAATGCGTACCGTCTCACCTGCTTCTACGAAACCAACATCAAAGATCTCAGGCTTATTGATACCGCGTCTGTCATCAAACACAATCGGGCTTGTCGTCTCACTAAAGTCATCGATGGTTCCTCTAGATGTATCTTCAGGGTCAATAACGACTGCGGGTTCACCCTCGCGTTCAACGGTTGCGTACACATCCATCGACCATGACACGTCAACGTGGAAATAGACATGCTGAGCGATAGGTGATTTTACAAGTAAGGTGATTTCAGAATCTTCATCCGAGTTTGCTGGCGTATAAGCATAGCCAGATCTGACAGTACCCGATTGATTGTTCATGTTAATGGCTGACTCTGTCTCAATCTCCAATGGCACAAAGATTTCTTCAAAATCACCGGCTCTTGCGATGAAGTCATTTTGAATTTGGAAGGGTGTACCATTCGTACTATTCCAATTGAGTACATCACTAGAGACCATAAAGCCTAAGGATTGAGCATAAGGGTTACGATAGCTGTAGTAATCGCTATCTGTATCAAGTTCTTCTAATAATGGGTCTCTGATGGCTTCATCCTTGTTAATCAGGTATTCGATACCAAAGATTGAGTTTAAGAGAGCAGTCGATGACATGTACTTGTATGAGTTGATGTTATTACCATGGTAACCCAAGTTTCGCATCAACTTAGCTGTCGTCTCATAACTCGTTGACGAGAATATCGTAAAGCCGTTATAGCCATATAAAGCAGGACTATTCGTCGTCTTTTGCTGGATCATCTCCACACGATAAAAACTGTTCTCATCTTCCAGGTCATCAATTTCTTGGAGCTCTTGGCGAACCGGCATGAAGTCGTTATTAAAGTTTGACCTGCGTGTATAGCTCTCGTTGATATGAATCGTTGTAATGGTGACAATGGTATTGACCAACAATTCTAAAACCATCACGACAGCTAGTGCTTGGATAACGAAGCGAAAGCTCCGTCTCTTATCTCGAATAAGTGAGAAGCAAGCGGTCAGCAGTATGAGGAAAAGAATCGATACCAAAGCAGTCTCATGGTCTACTTCATCAGGAATCAGGTGTTCAGCCATCACAATAAAGAGTATGCCTGACATAGCCCCCATAGCGATTTGAGCAGCACTCATATCCTTTAAGCCGGACATCGCCCTGTACATCATCACCACCAAGACAAAGGAGTAAACGAATGCAAAGCGATAAGGCAATTGGTTTGGATAGTGCATGCCGTGCCATATGAAGTTAAAGACATTGACGTTAAAGCTCATGTATAAGAGAGCTAACATGGCAAGATGCGCAAGCTTTTCTGATAAACGAATGTTTTTGGCCATTAAATAGATCGGCAACAAAATGAAGATCGCAAGACCAACATAGATATTCGGTAGCCCTGAGCGAATCTTCGGCTCCATATCGATCAAGTGCCTTGATATGAATTCTATGGCGTCAAAACTAAGCCTCCACGTTGATGGGAAACTATCGTCTGTAGCCGATGTAATTTGCAAGGCCAAATAAGTCGGTATCGACATAAAGGCTGAAATTAAGCCAGCGAGTAACGATGCACCTGCAAACTGCCAGAAGCGCTTGAAGAAGTGTCCACCTTTATTCAATATCGCAAGCTCTAAGTCTGGTGAGACGGTGACGTATAAGACAAAGAAGTAAAAGGCTGTAAATAAGCAAACAAATAAAGCGATGTAGTAGTTGAAGATAATCGCAAAGCTAAGGCTTAAGACATAAAGAACAAATCTACCATCGCGAATCAAGCGATATAAACCCGTGATAACTAACGGCATAAGAACAATGGTATCTAGCCACATGATATCCCAAGAATAAGCAAGCATGAAACCTGATAAAGCAAACATGGACGAAAATAAAATCTGTGCCCAATCGGTGCCGGTCTCAGATGCAAAACGCACTTTAGCTGGAGCTTTGGCAGCAATGGTACGCTGTCCGAAAGGTGAGTACACTTCTCTTAACATATAGGAGAAGGTAAGTCCTGTTAAGCCGATCTTTAAAAGTGTCAAAACCGTTACTGCTTCGGTCAGGAAGTTTGGCGGGAATAAAACCATTAAAATGTTCAGTGGGGATGCAAGGTAATATGCAAAGAGGGCATAAAAGTTTGATCCTAAGCCACCATGCCAAGAATAAAAGATGGATTCACCGTTTAAAATTTTATGACGAAGTTCAGCTAAAAAGGGTGCGTATTGGTGGTATAAGTCAATCGTTAAAGGCGTCGTATCCCGAATGGGCCACATGCCTTGACAAGCGAAGGCAATGGCAAAAATCATGAAGGGGAAGAAAAAGGATAAGAACAGTACTTTCTTCGTACTCATGGGCAAATGTTGTCGCTCTAAACGCCTGCGGCGTCGCTCTAAGCGCTTGGCTTCATGTGCCTCAATACGTAGCAGATCCTTTGAACTTTGATTACTACTACCTGTTTCTGTAATACCGGCTACTCTTTTTTGCTTCATACGTTTGTTCTTGGACTCCAAGGATTCGTCCTCCACTTTTTATTGTCAGTTATTATATCTCATCTACGGGCAAGCTTTCGTGAACGATTTCATAAGCTTCATTTTTCTTGAGCCCATACTCTTCTGTTAATACCTTAACGAGGTCACGTTTCGTTGCACCTTGCTCTAGTGTATCATGCATCAAGCGTAATAATGACTCTCTTGAGGGGACTAAACTTGTATCAAGTTCAGGCAGTCTTTCTTTTGCTGCACCTAAACCTTCAATAACGAGGCTATATTCACCTCGAGGATTTGTATCTTCATAGTAGGCATAAAGCTCTTCAACACTCATCCTTAAATACTCCTCATAGCGCTTGGTCAGTTCACGACCAGCAACAATCAATCGCTTAGCAAGGCCTATCTCGATTAGATCTTGTAGTGTCTTTTTGATGCGATGTGGTGCCTCATAAAGTACTATCGTGCGCTCTTCTTTTTGGATGCGCTCTAAAGCCATCTTACGTTCTTTACCCTTCACCTCTAAGAAACCTTCAAAGACAAAGCGTCTACTATCCAAGCCAGATGCCGCAAGTACCGTCATTGCAGCGGTAGGCCCTGGAATCACTGAGACTAAAATACCTGCACGACTGACTGCATCGACTAGTATTTGACCTGGATCACTGATGGCTGGCATACCAGCATCAGACACCAAGGCAAGTGTATGCCCTTTTTTTAAGAAGGCCAGTAGCTCTTCTGTACGCTTCACCTGATTATGCTCATGGTAGCTAATGAGAGGGCCTGTCACTAGATCTAAGTCCTTTAATAAAAGTGACGTGGTTCTGGTATCTTCACAAGCCACTTTATCGACTGTAGATAAGACTTCTTTTGCCCTGATTGATATATCTTTTAAATTACCTAGCGGCATGCCAACTAGATAGAGACAAGCTTGGTTGTTCTTCATGATTCACTCCATTTATTAACGAATTTTAGGCC
>CAYXVJ010000007.1:0-8751 GCA_964468675.1 uncultured Oscillospiraceae bacterium | reverse complement strand
AGGCCAAGAGGGAAAGTCTGGTTCTAATAGTAAATCGGCCTTTCCTGCCTCATACAAACCTTGGTATAAAAGCTCCTCGGATAAAGCCTCTTCATCTCCATACATGGCTTGCATGGCTTTTGTATAATCGCCATTAGCATCTCTTACAAGCAACAACGGTTCTATGCGAAAGCCTCGAGGCTTTGCTTGTTTCGTTGCTGTAAGCAAGACCAAATGACTTTCACGCTCCTCACGTGGGGCAATTATTTTCATTTTGGCAGGTGTCAGTTGGGCTCGTTTCAGCGATTCAAAAATCTCAGGCAATCGTTCTGTACGATGTATGAAGATAAACTGCCCCTTACTACGAAGCAATCTGGATGCAGCCATGGCCATTTCATCAAAATCCAAGGCAAGTTCATAACGGGCAAGCATGCGTTCCATCTCTACAGCATCTTCCACTTCATGTCCCTGCCTTAAATGGTCAAGTGAGCCATAAGGTGGATTGGCGATGACGAGGTTATACGATCCAAATTGGAGCAATTCCGGATAAGAGGAGTTTCGCTTTGCCAAAGTACTGACATCACATTGTAACGCAAGGAGGCGATTTTCAAGTGCGTTCAACTTGATATTGCGCTCCATCAATTCAACTTGTCGCACCGAAATTTCAAGGCCAATCCCTTTAGAACCTTCTGATAGCGCTGCAAACAAAATAGACACGATGCCGCAATGTGAACCAAATTCTACAAACGAACATGGACCCCTGCGGCTCGTGTCCCAAGCCTTGTGTGCAAAATGAGCAAGTAAAATGGCGTCCTCTCCGAAACGAAAGCCATCCATTTTTTGAATGACTCGAAGACCTTGACGCATCAAGTCCTCGACTGTTTCATCACTGTATAGCGGTATGGCACGATTCGTCATACAACCTCAACTACTGCATATCTTAGATGTCTAGATCCTCTGGTGAAATCATGTGTGGAATGAAACCTGCTTTTGCAGGTTTACCTACACGCCTAGTTTTTCGCTCAAACGGACGGCTTTTTTCCTTTTTTTCACCTACACCCGGATGCCCTGCAACCATAACAGTCTCATCGTCATCGGATAAGTTTTTGCTTTGCTTTGAGCATCCATCTGCACAAGACTTTTTCTTGCAAGCTGATTGCTCTTCTTGTACAGGTGCTTGTTTTTTCTTAGGTCTTGCATAATCTAGCTCATCAAACTGATAGAGATAGAAATCTTCTTCATCGTCACCATCCAAACGGACAGTTACGGCTTCAGTTAATAAGTTTACATCCACTACCGTTGCACGTCCACGAGGTGAACTCACTGTACTGCCTTGGCGTGGTGCTTCTCGTCTTGCATCAACATACTGTTCTTGTTCAAATTTCAAACAGCACATCAAGCGACCACAGCTGCCGGATATCTTTGTTGGGTTCATCGATAGATTTTGGGTCTTAGCCATACGGACTGAAACCGGTACAAAATCGTCTAACCAACCTGCGCAACAAAACTCACGGCCACAAATACCTACACCACCACTCATCTTCGCTTCATCACGAACACCGATTTGTCGAAGTTCAATGCGGCAACGAAAGATCGAGGCGAGTTCTCGGACAAAGCTACGGAAATCCACTCTGTCATCTGCGGTAAAATAAAACAACAATCGTTGTCTATCTAAGGTATATTCCGCTTCTACGAGATTCATCTCAAGACCGAATTCTTCAATCTTGTCCCGACAGATACGAAATGCTTCTTTATCATCTTCTCGATTTTGCTCGTATTGAGCCAAATCCTTATCATCTGCTAAACGCAGCACTGGTCGTAATTCGCCGAATACATGCGCTGGATCTCTGAATTTCCCCTGATCAGAGCAAAAACCCAACTGTACTCCCTTATTCGTCTCAACCACCACAGCATCGCCCGCTTGAACACGTAAACCGTCAAGCGAAAAATCATATGCTTTACCAATGCCGTGGAAGCGTACACCGACTACTTCTGGCATGTTTTTCTCCTTTATCTCAACTGTTTGATCAGAACAATCATGAGACTTGTCAGTGTTAAATCCACATTCGCTTGGCTGGCCAATGCTCTCCTTGATTCAACTACCCGCTCAATTGCACGATAAACAGATTGGCTACTTACTTGTATTATACCACTATCATCTTGCCCCATATACCTATTTTTTAGGCGACTTGCCACCCCGTTATAATGAGGTAGCTCGTTCTTATGGACTAAATACTGACTATCCATTCCCCGGATAACAATTAAAAGATCCCTGAGCCACGCTTCCATCAAGTCAAAGATCATTGCCGCTTGATCCTTCATATCTGCTAGTCTCTTAACATAAGAGGTAATTAACTCAGCTTTAGATTCTTTTGCTAGTGCATGCATCGTATCGAAGACAAGTTCTTTTAAAGGTGAAAACCAATCACTTGTAGCTAGTAAAATGGCTGTGCCAGGGATGCCTGCAGCAACAGGTAAAACAGCATCCACAATTGCTAGATCTTCGATCGCTTGCAAACTCAAGATGCGTTTCATCTCTAAGTCTTCATAAGCAGTTAAGCGAATTTCCATCAAACGCGACAAGGTAGTCGGCAAGAGTTTTGAGGCTTCACTTACCGTCAATAAAATATAAGCATAAGCGTATGGTTCTTCTAAAGTCTTTAGAATTGCATTTTGAGCGGTTTCAGCAAGACCATCTGCCTCGATGATATATACTTTTCTTGGCCCTTGCTGTGGACGCATACCGATGTCAGCTACCAACTCTTTTCGGATCCGATCAATGGGGATATTCCTTTCCTTCTCGCCTTTGGCAAGATGATGAAAGTCAGGATGTGTACCCGCTTCAAATAAAAGGCATTGTGGACAGCTGCCACAAGCCGCTAATTTTTCTAAATCATCTCCATTTTGGCACAGTAAACTCTTGGCTACTTTAAGCGCCAAGGTTTTCTTGCCTATGCCTACAGGGCCTGTAAAAAGAAGAGCCTGGGTGTTTGTATCTACACGCCAGGTCTCCAAAATCCGCATCGCTTCTTGCTGCCCAACGAAAAGCTCGCGAGCTCTATTGTTATTCATGCTCTATCTTTCTTAAAAAAGTCATACAAAACCTACGGTCAGGACGAAACAAGCACCGGGTGTTGTAAGCAATCTTATCAAAATCTAAAATTACATCTTCTCGAAGTATTCAACATTCAATACGAATACTGTCGCACCGCCTACAGTTACTTCCACAGGGAATGGTACATATGAACCACCTACGTTCGATGGTGTCAAGTTCGTATTGATGGCTGCTTTACGAGCACTAGAATATTTCCGAATGATATCTAAAACAGCTTGTTGCTGTTCATCTTCGATAACAATCATCAATGTTGTATTGCCCGAACGTAAGAAACCACCTGATGAATTTAATTTTGTCACTCGAAAGCCACTCTTATTGAGCTCTGCCATCAAGCGTGGTGTATCCTCATCATGGATAATGGCATACAATAACTTCATAATTTCCAGTCCTCCCTCAAAGCATCCTGCATTTTATTTACTATTTCGTTTGGACTAGCTTTTGCATCCAAACGTAAAATCCTTTTTTGATAACGCTGTTCTAAAACCTGATAGCCCTGCCTTACCTTCTCCTGAAAGGACAAGCCTTCAGCATCGAGTCTATCTTCTGTCTTATCCAAGCGCATGTTTAAACGTTTAGCAGCAAGCTCTACGTCAATATCCAACCAAAAGGTTCGATCTGGCTTCAAGCCTTCTGTTGCCATTTGATTCAATGCATCAATCATCTCTTCATCTAGGCCTCGACCATAACCTTGATAGGCTACTGTCGAATCTATAAAGCGATCGCAAATGACAATCTTTCCATCTTCTAGAGCCGGCCTGATTACGGTCTTGGTCAACTCACTTCTTGCTGCTGCAAAGAGTAGCAATTCACAAGTTTTCGTCATCCCATCGCTTGCCTTGTCCAATAAAATGGACCGTATCTTTTCACCCGTTGTAGTACCGCCGGGTTCACGCAAAACGACTACATCATAACCTGCTTTTTCTAGTTGCTCTGCGAGGAGAGCAATAGCCGTTGATTTGCCTGAGCCATCAATACCTTCTACGCTTAGAAACTTACCTGTCAACTGTAACTGCCATCACTTTCTAGTACAAAGATTATACCCTAATCCTTATTCAAACCCAAGTGAAATTGACCTGATTTCAGCGATCTCAAGCTCAATTTCTTTCTCAATGACTAAATTATCCAAACGAATGTCCTCAGCGGTCTCTTCTGGCTTCAACTGATGGTCTAAAACAGACTTTTTGCTCCGCTTTTGACTCAAGTGAATTTTCTGACCGCTACGGTTGCGTGTATCTTGCCTTCGTTCGCCAGATGGACGTCTGTTTTGCCTTTGCCTCTTCGGCCCATCCCCACGGTTATCTTGTTTTGCTCTCTCGTTTTGAGGGTCAAGTGTTTTAGCCTCTGCCGTTTTTGCTGCAGCAGCGGCAGCAGGAGAAGCTACTCTTCTTGTATCTTCTTTCTTTTGTGCTACATCTGTTGATGTATTTGCTTGAACAGGCTCTTGTCTATGACGCTCTTGCTCTCTTGCCCCTTGATTGGAACGCTGTTGATTTTGTCTACGGTTCCGGTTACGCGATCTATTACTCGAGGTTTGAGCAGATTGTCCAGCTTGTTTGTTGTCATTCGCCTGCTTCTCATCACCTCCAGCAGGGGTTCTTTGCCCTTGTTGTTGAGGACGCTTGTTCTGGTTTTGGCGATTCCTGTTGGCTTGTCGGTTTCGCTGTTCATTTTGCTTATTGCCTTCACCAGACTCGCGTTTTTCTTGAGCACTGTCATCGCGGAAATAGCCACCTTCACTATCACGTTTAGGTTGCCTTCTTCTTTGGTTTTGACCGCCTGATTTAGGTCTACGGTTCTGCTGATTACGCTGCGGTCTTTGTTTACCATCCCCTTGACTTCTCGGTTTTTGATCCCGAGTTTGCTCACCTTTGGATTTAGGTGCTGCTTGTCTTTGTTCTGCGGGTTGCGGCGTTCTTTCTGTTTGATCCGTCAACTTGATCTGCCTCCTTGTGTGTCTCCTAGACATCTTACGGCTCCATTCTAACATGAAGCACCATCTCTTTGTCACCTGCTAATCAGCCTGACTTTTAATCGATACCAGCGAGAAGATTAATACTACTCCTCAAACACCAAACATCATCTCCATATAACTAGGATAAGGCCATAGTTTTTTAGGCATAATGGGTTCTATCTTATCCACAACTTCCCTTAGAGATTCCATCGCTGGCAACACGAAGTCTTTTGCTGCACCAGCCTTCGTTGTAATCGTATCTAATCGCTCTACTTCTAATATGGCATCCTTCAGCTGGCTTATACAAGCATACAATTGATCGATATAGCCATTGAAGGTATCCAAGATTGAATGGACACCGCCTTCCAGTCGGTTTAAAGCTCGTTGTTGGTAAGTAATCTGCGTTAAATCATAGATGTACTCGACAACTGCTGGCATAATTTCTCTTGTAGTCATATCAATGGCAGTCCTCGCCTCAATCAGTATAGTCTTATAGTATGTCTCTAAGACAATTTCTGCACGAGATTCTGTTTCCAAAGGTGTGAGTATACCCATCTTAGAAAAGAGCTTTGTATTCTTCTCACTTCTCATTTGCTTGACCGCATCCACGGTATTGGACATGTTGGATAAGCCACGCTTTGTAGCTTCCTTGATCCATTCACTAGAGTAGTTATCACCGCTATAGATAATCTTACGGTGTGCACGAATGGTCTTTACAAAGTAGGCTTGTGCGGCACGCTCTATATCGTCTTCCTCACTCAAGAAATCTGCAGCTTCAGATAAGACCTTAGCGACAGCTGTATTTAGTGTGTAACAAGGCTCTGCAATGTTAGTATTTGAACCACACATACGAAATTCAAACTTGTTTCCTGTAAACGCAAAAGGACTAGTCCTGTTTCTATCCGTCTTATCGACCGTCACAAGCGAGATGGTTTCAATACCTAAATTGGTTTGAGTTCTCTCAATAGGGCTAAAAGGCTGTTCATCTAAGAACGCTTCGACCATAGCCTCCATCTCTTCACCGATGGCTACAGAGATAATGGCAGGTGGTGCCTCATGTGCACCTAAACGATGGTCATTGCCCGCTGACGTGACAGATGCTCGAAGGACATCTGCATACTCATCTACCGCCTTTAGTATGGCGGCAAAGAAAACCAAAAATTGACCATTGGTCTCAGGATGCTCTGTTGGCTCTAAAAGGTTAATCCCATCGTCGGTCGCAAGTGACCAATTGATGTGCTTTCCAGATCCATTGACACCTGCAAATGGTTTTTCATGTAGAAGGCAGACCAAGTCATGGCGATCGGCAATCTTCTTCATAAACTCCATCACGAGCATATTGTTATCAGCTGCTTCACTAGCACGATTAAAAATAACGGCAAGTTCATGTTGACCTGGTGCCACTTCGTTATGTCTTGTCTTAGCACTGATCCCTTGGCGCCACAGCTCAAAGTCAAGTTCTTGCATGAAGGCTAAGACCCTAGGCTTGATGATGCCATAGTAGTGATCGTCTAACTCTTGATCTTTAGGGCTTCTAGAACCAAATAAGGTACGGCCCGTCATCATCAGGTCAGGACGCGATAAATAGTGCTTCTTATCAATCAGAAAATACTCTTGCTCTGGACCAACGGTAGACACTAAATGTGAGCTATTTGTGTTACCAAAGAGCCTTACGATTTTCATTCCTTCCTTACTCAAACTAGATAGAGAGCGTAAGAGTGGTGCTTTCCGATCAAGTATCTCACCACCATAAGAATAAAAGGCCGTTGGAATGTATAAGGTACCTTCTTTAATAAACGTGGGTGATGTACAGTCCCAAGCCGTGTATCCTCTAGCACGACTTGTCTCTCTTAAGCCTCCTGTAGGAAAAGATGACGCATCTGGCTCACCTTGGGTTAAAGCCTTACCTGAGAAGTTCATAATGATTTGACCTTTAGATGTAATCTCAATAAAAGAATCGTGCTTCTCAGCTGTTGTGTTATTCAGTGGCATAAACCAATGGGTAAAGTGCGTAGCACCTTTATCGACAGCCCACTGCTTCATAGCAGCAGCTACTTCATCAGCGATATCTGAATTGATGGTCTCACCGATATCAATGGTTCGTTTTAAGGATTCATACGTCGATCTAGACAAGCGGGTACGCATCACTCGATCGTCGAATACGGCTTCACCGAAATACTCAGGCGGTGTCATTTGCTCATATTCTTGTTTGCTTCCTCCCCTTTGCATATTCGTCTTATCGTATTCAAACTCTCTCATGAATGCTTCACCCCTATCCTCTTATATTATGCGAATCAGTATATCACGTGGAACGTATCCGTTCTGTAAGCAGAATCAATATCAAGCACAAAACAGCAGTTAGCGTTAAGATTATGCCAAGCTTTAAGCCACGGGGTACAAATCTTAACTGAATCTCATGTACACCTGCTTCCATACCATCTAAGGAAACAGCCATCAAGGCATCAAAGACCATCTTCGTTTCTAGTGCTTCTCCGTTTACCAAAACCTGCCAACCCAAATCAAAGGGAATATTAAACAGCAATAGTGATCGATCCTCTTCATCTACTTTGATTTCCATTTTAAAAGATGCCTCAGATTCTTCTTGCAGGTCAGGAGCATCATTAATTAAATCCTTCGCAATCTTTCTAATCTCCACTTGATCCTCTGTGGCGATAAAAATATCTTCAATATCTAAAAAATCAGCGTTAGCTTTTATACTTAATCGAATTGTATCACCTTGATTGAAATAAGCTAAAGCTTGTGCCTCCCATGCATGGACTGCAAAGTAATTGCCGATAACTTCATCGTTTAAGATGAGTTCTACATCTTGGAAGCGAGGTGCAGTCATGTAGGTATAGACAGCGTTGTCTTCCTCCATGGTCCACTCTAAATGAAGGTAGGCATCATGTGCAGGATCAATTTTCTTATAACGGGTATACGTACCTGTCGTCTCCACAAACAAGTTCTCAAACTGCATCTCAAACGGTACAGCTTCATAAATGGCTTTTGCCTTGTCATCACCTAAGTGTTTCCAAATCGTATTCATCTTTGTAAAAGGATTTGTCTCTTCTTCATCTAAGTCCATCTGACTTATTTCATTAGCCTCTCCATGAAGCTTCATGACTAGAGGCAAAGCCAGATCGTTCTTATATAGAGTATATATATCACCATCCATCTCATATCTTGCTTCTAGATCATAATCTTTAGTATTGAGCGCCTCTTTCGTAAGAAGATAGCGGATACCCAAGAGTGTATCTGCACCCATCGTCGACCCTCTATTGTAATAGGCCCACGTTCCTTGTGTCCTTAAGCCTAGATGCCCTAAATAAGCTTTCACGTGATCCTTCTCACTAGAGCTATAGTGACTAACCCCGTTGTAATCTAAAAGCATGGGATCGTTTAAACTGCGATGAAATGTTTTTTCTACCCTGTAAAAGCCTTCATCACTCAATTTTATATCTTCTATAATGGGCTGTATGTCTTGAACAAAAACGTTGTATTCATCCATCTTAGCTGAGCTAGCTACTTGTAAGGTGGTAATAGAATGCCAAGCATTTAGACCAAGATCGAAGACATTGAGTATCGCTAAGAGAATAAGAAGTACACTGAAATACTGCTTTTTCAAGCCTTTCTTCAATGACAGGTAGAGTACTACTACTGCGCAGGTAATGATGATGAAAGTTAAGATTAAACTTTTTTGATTTAA
>CAYXVJ010000006.1:24247-26901 GCA_964468675.1 uncultured Oscillospiraceae bacterium | reverse complement strand
TTCAACTGCTGGGTTATATGCCTTTGGCACTGAACCACCAACGGTTTTTACTTCGAAGGTTAAGCCTTCTTCCTCACCTGGTTCGAATTCGATCCAAACATCACCGTACTGACCATGTCCACCAGACTGTTTCTTATGTCTGCCTTGAACACGGACCTTCTTACGGATGGTCTCACGGTAGGGTACTCTAGGCTCTTCAATTGTAGACTCAACTTTTTGTCTTGCTAATAGCTTACTGCGCAAGACATCTATTTGCATGGCACCTTGACCTGAGATAACCATCTGTTTTGTTTCAGGATGGTTGAATACCTCAAAGGTAGGATCCTCTTCACGCAAACGCTGAAGACCACTCATGATCTTCTCTTCGTCACCATTCGTTACAGGTAAAATGGCCATAGAGAAGGATGGTACTGGGAACTCAATACCTTCTAAGGTCAATTGCTTGTCTTTCCTGCTTAAGCTGTCACCTGTTGCGGTAACGAGTAATTTCGTCGTTGCACCAATGTCACCTGCAGATAAGCTCTCTAAGGCAAGAGGTTTCTTACCCAGCATGGTCTGCAAGTTACTGATACGCTCATCGCGCTCTTGTTGCACGTTGTATAGTGTATCACCTGATTTAACCGTACCTGATGCGACACGGAAGAAGGTGATGCGTCCAACGAAGGGGTCAGAGTTTGTCTTAAAGACAATTAAAGCAAGTGGTCCATCTGGATCGCAGTTTAACTCGACAGCTTCGCCTTGAGCGTTTGTTGCCGTAGCTGCTGGCATATCAAGTGGTGATGGCAATAACTCAACTAATCTGTCGATAGCCAGGTTAACACCTAAGTTCTCTAAGCTTGAACCCAATAGAACAGGATGTAACTCACCAGCTAAGATCGCCGCTTTAATGCCTTCACACATTTCTTCATCGGTGAACTCTTCATCTGCAAAATACTTTTCCATCAAGTCTTCAGAAGTTTCTGCAACAGCCTCTTTAATAGCAGCCGATGCTTCTTCTACTTTGTCTTGGTATTCTGCTGGGATTTCCATTTCGCTTGTTTGCCCTTTAGGACCGAAGCGGTAGCACTTGTTGTCCATTAAATCGACAACAGCAACGAATTTTTCATTCTCATGAATTGGTAGCATAAAGGGAACGACACCTGTGCCAACATACTCCGATAGTTCTTCTAAGACCTTATCGAAGTTCGCATGGTCGTCATCCATCTTATTAATGAAAAATGCGAAGGGAAGTTTGTGATTACGTAAATAACGTATGGACTTCTCTGCACCTACGGATACTCCGCTCCTGGCAGATAAAGTAATGATTCCTGAATCTGCTACACGCAGCGCTTGCATCACTTCGCCCATAAAGTCGAAATCACCTGGTGTATCAAGGAGATTGAGCTTATGACCTTTCCAGTCGAGTGCTGCCAGTGACGTTGAAATACTGATGTGGCGGCGGGTTTCTTCCGGATCATAATCCAGTACTGCGGTGCCGTCATTGGTGCGGCCTAAGCGGTCTGTGACTTTCGCGTTAAACAATATTGCCTCGGCGAAAGAAGTCTTACCTGATCCGCTATGGCCTAAAATAGCCACATTACGGATCGCGGATGCGGGATAATGTTTCATATCCTATTCCCCCAATCTTATTTCCTAACAGACAAATAGGAACTGCCTGTCTTCGTCTCTACATTATACTATTCACCTTGAACAATAACCACCTTTCAAGAAAGCTCTGGCCAACCTGCCCAATTGATATACAGTTTTATTAGACAAAATGCCAAGGGACAATCTGTACCTTGATTAAAAGGGGATAAAAAAAGCTGTACCATGACCATTTAAGTAAAATGAAAGTCATGGCACAGCGATCTAAATTTAAAGATTTTGCTTAGTTAAAGTGTGGTAGCCAATCCTTGTTCTTCTCGAACATCTCATCGACCATCTCTTGAATTTCAGCCAAGCTAAGTACTGCAGAGGTTAATGGATCCATCGCAATGGCATGGAAGACCTTACGCTTATCACCAGTTAAAGCAGCTTCTACAGCTAACTCTTCAGCACGTGAGCTGGTGTTCACCATGAGCGCCAAGTGATCAGGTAATGGACCTACATGCATAGGATTCAAACCACGCTGTGAGGCTAAGACGGGTACTTCAACACAGGCACCTTCTGGCAGGTTATCGATTAGACCAAAGTTCCTTACATTACCATTAAACTCAAATGGTGTGTAATCACCAATCGTGGCATTAAAGATATATGCTGCATACTCATGCCCACGCTCTAAATCGACTTTGTCTTCTGCTAACCAAGTCTCCATCTCTTCACGCCAATTGTCTTCGCGCTTCAAGTACTCTTTTAAGATGTAAGCATACTCGCCAGGATTCCAGCCTGTACCATGTGTGCAATACTTCTCAATTAAGTCAGGACGCTTACGGAACCACTGGTTGTACTCCGAGTTGTGTCCACTAGATTCAGTCACATAGTAGTCGAAGTGCAGATACATTTCGTTTCTGACTTGCTCCTCATTATAGACCTCTTCACTTGATGTAATCGCTTCATGGATGAGTGGATACGCGTCTTTACCGTTCCACTTGTAATCCAAGTAAAAGGCCGTGTGATTGATACCTGCACAAAGGTAGGTGATCTCGTCCATCGGCGCACCAATCCAGCGTGCCAGC
>CAYXVJ010000006.1:16039-24237 GCA_964468675.1 uncultured Oscillospiraceae bacterium | reverse complement strand
ACCTTGTACACTGTGGCATAGGCCTGTGATCTGTAAGTTACTCTCACCTTGCATGGCTCTGCAAAGCATAGCCATGGGGTTTGTATAGTTGAGTACAATAGCATCTGGACAGTACTTCTCAATGTCACGTGTGATATCGAGCATCACTGGAATAGTACGTAGTGCACGAAAGATTCCTGCAGGACCTCTTGTGTCACCGACGTTGATGTCCACGCCATACTTCTTTGGAATCTCGATGTCATGACGCCAAACTTGGACACCACCTTGCAAGATGGTGATGACGACGCCATCTGCATCTTGTAAGGCTTCTTGCCTATCTACAGTAGCTAGAACTTTGGCAGGATAGTTACCCGCTTCAATGATCTTTTCAACGGCACGCTTGATGTAATCTAAGCGATCCGGATCAATATCCATTAGAGCTATAGTTGTATCTTGTAAGGCATCAAAAGATAAGATATCTCTTACGAGGCTTCTTGTAAAACCAAAACTACCGGCTCCGATAAATGCAATTTTTCTCATTTCAAATTCCCTTTCACTTAGTGAAATTTAGGTAGCCAATCACCATGTGCTTCGATTAACTCATCGACCATTGCAACGATTTGGTCTGCAGGCAGCTCAGCTGCGGTATGCGGATCCAATAAGGCTGCATGGTAAATGTGCTCGCGTCGCCTGGTCTTAGCTGCTTCAATCGTCAACAACTGTACGTTGATGTTGGTCATATTCATAGCAGCTAGTTGTGGTGGCAAACTACCAACACGGCAAGGGTTTACACCCATACGGTCCACCATACATGGGACTTCAACACAAGCTTCTTCTGGAAGGTTACTGATTAAGCCACCGGTGTTTAAGACGTTACCGCCAATCTTATAGGGCACGCCTGTGACCATCGCCTCCATGATGTAAGAACCATACTCGTGGCTTCGTTCATGAGGAATACGGGTTTGACCCACAAGGCTCTTATACTCTTCTTCCCATTGTGCAATCTGGTTGACGCAGCGACGTGGGTACTCATCTAGTGGGATATTGAAACGCTCGATGAGCTCTGGGTAATTACTCTTAATGTAGTAAGGGGTGTATTCAGCGTTATGCTCACTTGATTCTGTGACGTAGTAACCGAATTTATCGATGTAGTCGTAACGAACCATGTCCCAATGCTTCTCACCAGCATTCTTCTCTTGAGCGCGCTTTTTAATCTCTGGATAGAGGTCTACACCGTCTTTGTTCTTGATCTCTAATAGCCAACCCATATGGTTGATACCTGCAATCAATTCCTTACGGCCTTCCAGTTGATCGGCCATATCTAAGGACTTCAATAAGTGCTCACTACAAGTTTGGACACTGTGGCATAAGCCAACGGTCTTCACGCCTGTATAGCGAAGCATGTACCCTGTGAGCATGGACATGGGGTTCGTATAGTTTAAGAGCCATGCATCAGGACAAACTTCTTCCATATCACGAGCAAAGTCTTCCATGACTGGAATCGTACGAAGCGTTCTCATAATGCCACCGATACCAAGTGTATCTGCAATGGTTTGTCTTAAGCCGTATTTCTTGGGGATCTCAAAGTCAATGACGGTGGCGGGCTCATAACCGCCTACTTGAATCGCATTGACAACGAAATCTGCACCTCTTAACGCATCTTTACGTTCTTCAACACCTAGATAGCATGTGATCTTCGCAGGGCTCCCCAAACTTGTGGCAATTGCTGTCAATATTGCTTCACTTTGTTTTAAGCGCTCTCCATCGATATCGTATAACGCAAGTTCAGAGTCTGTTAAAGCCTCTACCGTCATTACGTCACCGAGTACGTTACGTGCGAAAACTGTGCTACCTGCACCAATAAATGTAATCTTAGCCATGAGCTTACCTCCATTCATAACTGTTTCCATCATAGCACTACTTTACGTCGTGCTACATGGATTAGCGTGTGGTATTTTAGGCATTTTGTGCTATCCCAAACGATAGTCAATCAAATGCATAAATCTATTTTCAGTATCGTTACTGACAATGTAGAAGGCAAGCTTGCGCTCGGATCCTTCAATATCACTTAACTCCAAAGCTAGTTCATGTGCACCTTTTTTGAGATCCAAGGTGACCCGTTTGCGCTTATCTGAGCGGTGGTATGCCGGGATATAATCGGTATGCTCATCACTCGATAGTACGACTGTACCGTCTAGCTCTAGCTTTACACCCACAGTTGTAGCAACAATCAAGTCCACTCTTTGATCTTTGTCTAAATAAAGTGTGCTCTTAGCCTTGGTCTTATCTGCTTCATATTCAATTTCAGACGTGACAAATTCTAGATCTTCACCGTTGATGTTCCATATTCTAGATGGTAGTAAAGTGAAGGAATGGCGCATGGTCTCCCAAAGTTTGCCGTGAGCGATGCGATCCAGCTTAAATTGAGAGATATATACATTCTCTCTACGATTACTCTTTAGTGTAAAGCGATATTCTTTAGACTCGTTTGGCTCTAAATCGACTTCAAAACATTCGCTTGACTCAAGACCCTCTGCAAGCTCAAGTGAGAGTTCTCCTTTAAAATCAACTGTCAAATGATTCTTTATGGACAGGTATAAAGTCTTCTCATGATTCAATATGACCGGATGATCGTCTGATAAACGAAGTTCAAAGGATAAAACAGGATTGATGTGTGCCCCTTCAGGTGTACACCAAGCTTGTTTTTTATCATCAAAATCAATATCGCTTGCTAGTAGCTTGCCATAAGTCCATTCTGCTTCAATGATTTTAAACATCTTATAGCTACGCTCTGTAAGTTCATGTAAATCTTTTGGCCATGGAGCACCGTTTACAGCTTCACTCACAGCAATATCGTAGCCGATCGGCTCGATCCAACGCTTTGGGATAAGCTCCATGCCATGGATAATACCGAGGATGGAGCCTACTGTAGCAACGGTACAATCTGTGTCGTAGCCACAGTTACAGGCAATTAATATGGTCTCTTCAAAATCCTTACCATACAAGAAGGCCAAAATTGTAAAGGCAATATTCAAAGGCGCATCGGTAAAGTTAGGGCTACCATATGCATCGATTAAGCGTTGTCGATTCTCTTTCCAATCTAGACCTTCAGCATGCATCTTGACTGTGGCGCGCACGGCTTGTGCCGTTTGTGATTCCTCTGGGATATAGGTTAAGGCAGTGTCAATCAAAATATGCTTATCGGATTCACTGAAGGCAAGCGCTTCCAATACAGCAAAGAAGATTTCACCATAAACGCCTTCTCCACCTGCATGGTCAACCATAGCATCCATGACTGCAAAACGTGCTGCTAATTCAGGATTACCTGCTGCCACAATAGCCCAGATCTCTGAACGGATGGGCGAACCCATACAATCCGTAAACAAGTTATTAAACGATCCAGCAAGTGGCATTTTTATACCGACTCTGTGATTCGTTAAAGCATGACCGTATTCATCAAAGGGGAAAAAGTTATGTCTCAACCAAGCATCGGCTAAGTTTTGAGTACTAAGCCTTGCCCCAAACTGCTCCAAGCAGTGTAAGTTCAATAATTGTAAATCCAAGTCGTCATTCGGCATTGGTCCATCGAACGTTTGTGTATAAAATGAAACATTCATTTCTTCCATCACGCCCTCTAGTGGACCACCCAATGTACCACCGATATTTTTACCCATCCAGCAGGCTAAAATACGGTCTTTAAACACTTCTGTACTTATATCCAACATAAAATACCCCCAATACAAACTTATGATATTACAAATACTTAAAATTAGATACAATGGGTATGAACGGCAATTAGAAAGGATGAATATGATGCAGTTTGACTTGATGATCGAAAACCTTCACTTGAAAGATATCAACCCACTGAACTGCGGTTACCACGACTGCCCCAAATCACACGCATATGGACCTACCATTAGAGAGTATTATCTTATCCACCATGTCCATAGTGGCAAAGGTGTGCTTTATAACGACCGCGGGGAACACGAAATAGAGCAAGACCAGTTGTTCGTCATCAGGCCAGGCGAGGTAACAACCTACCAGGCAGACGATAAAGATCCTTGGGATTATTCTTGGATAGGCTTTGATGGAAACGAATACACAAAAGAGATCCTCACCGAAGATATCTATCAAGTGAGTAACAGTGGTGTTTTATTCAATCAGATGACGTCTACCGAAATAAGTGAAGGGCGAGAATTCTACTTATGTGCGAAGATCTATGAATTACTTGCCTTAATCCAATCCGAAAAAGATAGTCTAGATACAGGTACATCTAGGTACATCCGTATCGCCAAGAACTTCATTGAATCCAATTACCACAAAGATATTAAAGTGAGTCAAATCGCAGATAACTTAAGCCTTGACCGTAGTTATTTCAGCCATCTATTCACCAGTCAAATGGACATATCCCCCCAACAATATTTACTCAAGTTGCGCTTTGAGAATGCATCCAATTTACTCATACATAGTGATTACACCATCGGCGAAATCGCCCATCAGGTGGGATATCCAGATGTATCTGCTTTTTCGCGCATGTTTAAACGCTACATGGGTCTTGCACCCGGTACATATAGGAAAGAAAACAAAGGAGTAAGAAACAGATGAACATGACTGATCTTCAAGTAATGCACCTTGAGAATCCTATAGGGATACAAATGGATAAACCCTTATTCTCATGGATCTCAAAGCAGCCGTTTGACAGCTACCAAATTGAAATTAGCTTAACAGCCGATTTCACGAAGCTAGTCTATACAGCAGATGGTCTAAGTGAACATGATCGCTTAGCCTGGGAAGCAAACTTCACACCGAGTCCTAAAACACGCTACTACTGGCGTGTATCAGGCATATTGGAAAATAAAATTGCTGTCCAAAGTGAGGTTTCATTTTTCGAAACTGCTTTAATGGCTCAAGAGCTAAGAGGCGACTATATCACTGCACCATTTAGTCAAAAAATCCATCCACTATTTTATAAACAGATTCAAGTAGATGGCAAATTAGAAAAGGCCCGTGCCTACTTCACTGCTTTAGGTGTTTATGAACTATGGATCAATGGTCAAAAGGTTTCAAACGAAGTCTTAGCCCCCTTCTATAACGACTATAGATATTGGCTACAATTACAAACCTACGACATTAAAGACCATCTTGTAGAAGGTGCTAACACGATTTGCTTGATGCTGGGCAATGGCTGGTATAAAGGCCGCTTTGGTTTTGAACATGGCTTAGACGAATTAATGGGAGACCACTTCTCCACCATTGGTGACATAGATCTTTACTATGCCGATGGAAGAGTTGAGCACGTCGTGACGGATGAATCGTGGCTCGCTTTAAAGTCACCTGTTGTTGACAGTAATATCTACGATGGGGAGATCTTTGACGATAGGCTCCAAGACATTAATTTTGCTACAAACGATGCAGATCTATCCAGTGCCAACGCAGCAGTAAAATACGACTACGATAAGTCCCTTATAACGGATCGTAAGAGCCCTCCACTCATCGTAAAAGAGACAATAGCTGTAAAGGAAGTGATTCACACACCAGCAGGTGAAACGGTCTTAGACTTTGGCCAAGTCCTAACAGGCTATGTCTCCTTTAAACACGATCTCAAGGAAGGTCAAAAAATCTCCTTATACCATGGTGAACTGTTGCAACACGATAACTTCTATCGCGACAACTTACGCACAGCCAAAGCCGAGTACCACTTCACATCAAGTGGCAGACCTGGTATAACAAGACCTTACTTCACCTTCTATGGCTTTCGCTTTGTAAAAGTAGAAGGCTTAGAAACGCTAGATCCAAATGACTTTATAGCTAACGTTATTTACTCAGATCTTGAACAAACAGGCACACTTGAAACAGGGCATAGTAAAGTAAATTTGCTCATCTCCAATGCATTTTGGGGTCAAAAAGGTAATTTCTTAGATGTACCAACAGATTGTCCCCAACGAGACGAAAGGATGGGTTGGACAGGAGATGCTCAAGTATTTGCAAGGACCGCCTCCTTCAATATGGATACAAGAGCCTTCTTCCATAAGTACCTCCACGATATGCTCTTAGAGCAAAGAGAACTAGACGGCGCTGTTCCCCATGTCGTGCCTGATTTCATGTCCGCTGTATATAATAAAATTGGCGATACCGAATCCAAGCCAAATGCCTCCGCTGCCTGGGCAGATGCCGCCACCATTATCCCTTGGACCCTTTATAGCCAATACGGCGATAAGTACACGCTAGCCAAACACTATGAGAACATGAAGCTTTGGGTTGACTACATGGTCCACATCGACGAAACGTATTGCGAAGGTAAACGTTTGCAGCAACATGGCTTCCACTATGCAGACTGGCTCGCCTTAGATAACCCAGACAACTTAAAAGACCCACCAGCCAATAGCCCCTTCGGTGGTACAGACCCCTACTATGTGGCATCAAGCTACTACTATTACTCGACTACTCTCCTAGCTAAAGCTGCAGCCACTTTAGCCAAAGCAGACGATGCAGTAAGATACAAGAAACTGGCAAGAGAGATAAGAGCTGCAGTTAGAAAAGAATACTTCACAGAAGACTTAGTACCCAAGATTAAGACACAAACAGCCCATGTCTTAGCTTTATGGTTCGGCTTAGTAGATCGTGACGAGTGCAGTGCCGTAGTTGAAGGCCTAAAAGAACTCCTAGCTGATCGAGATGGTCACTTGTCCACTGGCTTTGTAGGTACTGCATACCTGAGTATGACTTTATCTGAATTTGGCCTGCACGAAGAAGCCGTAAGCCTACTACTTAAAGAGACCTATCCTGGCTGGTTATATTCTGTCAATCTTGGGGCCACCACCATTTGGGAGCGCTGGAACTCTGTTCTAGAGAACGGACTTATGTCCGACACCGGCATGAACAGCTTGAACCACTATGCCTATGGTGCCATCTTAGAGTGGATGTACCGTTATCTTGGTGGATTAAACCCTGTGGAACAAGCTCCAGGTTACCAAGAAGCAATTGTAAAACCAATGCCAGATCAAAGATTAGGCCACTTCAAGATGTCATATAAGTCTGCCTTTGGTGTATACGAGAGCAATTGGCATTATAAAGACGATACACTAGTCTATGAAATCACCATCCCTGTAGGTGCAAGAGCTAGATTCGAAGGCAAATTACCTTCTACCTATACACATAACGGTGTCATTTCTCATGAAAAAACGCCTATTTTAAAAGCTGGTAAACATACGATACGCTGCTAAACATGCAGATACAAAAAATGAAACATCTAATATAAAGGGGGCTGTCTCAAAGCCAAGTGCGGTTTGAGGCAGTCCCTTAAGCATGTATAAATATATTTGAAGCAATATGCTAAAAGCAATCACACTCTATATATAAGCTAAGACCTATACCTTATCGATAGGTCTCAACTTTTAAGATCTCTACGTCATCGTTTAATAGATCATCAACCGCAATCGCATAGTCTATCGTATCCAAAGCTCTTACAAGGCCTTTATCTACGAAGAATAGAGTATCGCTTGTAGCAGCAAGATATACAGCTTGAATGATGTCAAAGTCATGGGCTTTCATATCAAACTCAAAGGAAAGTATGCCATAAGACTTTATGTGAGCGAACACTTCGATCGCTATCCAGCGAGCAGTCTAACTCATATGACATCAAAACAGGGTATTCACTTATGTGTAAATCGATCCATCCAAGCCGAAGAGACATTTGCAATTACAAAACAGCAAATGGGATTTACTAGGCTTCTAGCACGTAGGACACGCAATCTAAGAACAGAGTACCTAGTGTTGGTACTGGCTCTGAATATGAGAATTCTGCATCACTAACTTCAGAAAGAACGTTATATAAAAAGCACATATCAAATTAAAGGAAACAGCATGAAGCCTTCGGATCTAAATCTCAAAAGGCTAACGGCTTGATTTACTATGTGTATGTTGGTACACATATGTACACAAGTGGCATTAACTTCTTTCTACTGAAAGGTAAGAGTACTTTAAAGTCTATATACAATCCTGAGCTCATAGGTTTTAACAGAGAAAAAGACTACCTCAAAGATTGTTCATTATGAATCTTTGAGGTAGCCCCTTTTATTCGTCCAGACGAATATTTTCTTCATATTTGTATCTATTTAATCTGCTAAGAAGAACATCAAAGCCTCATCGTCAACGCCTGGCAGGTACTCATGGCCATAATCAGGATAGATCACGACATCCTTCTTACAAGTCATTTTATT
>CAYXVJ010000006.1:0-16029 GCA_964468675.1 uncultured Oscillospiraceae bacterium | reverse complement strand
TAGACCTGTATACATCAAAGTATCAGCTTGAATTCTTGGCGCAAGGTATTGTAAATCAATGTAGCCAAGCTTCGTGAAGATCTCTTCTTCTCTTTCGTGACGAGGATCAAAATGACGGAAATAAGTTTTGAGTTCAAGATAAGCCCCTTGTGCTAAGTCCATCTCCCACACGCGCTTGTAGTCACATAAGAAGGGGTAAACGCTTGCAGCCTTTTTGATTCGTGGCTCTAAAGCAGCACAAGCAATGGTTAGTGCTCCACCTTGGCTTCCACCTGTCGCCATAACACGTGTCTCATCAATGAATTCCATGTCGAGTGCGATACGAGCGAGTTGTGCTGTATCTAGATAAATGTCACGGAATAAAAGCTTATGTGGATCAGGATCACTTAAACCTCTTACAATATGGCCGTTTAATGTCGTACCTTTTACGCCACCAACATCTTCAGAATAACCACCTTGTCCCCTTACATCCATCGCAAAGACACAAAATCCTGCTTGAACATATGAGAGCTTGTGGCTCCAGTCACCACTGTTGCCAGAATAACCATGGAACAACAGTACAGCTGGTAGCTTTCCTTCAATGTGCTTTGGTCTAAGGAATTTAGCATGAATCCTAGCTCCACCAACCCCAGTGAAATACATGTCGTAAGCTAAAGCTTGGGGTGTTTTGAATGTAGATTCTAGCAACTCGACTTCAGGAGCAGTATGGTCAAGCTCATCAATGGCTTGCTCCCAATATGCATCAAAGTCCTCTGGCTTTGGATTACGACCCTCATAGGCGTAAAGCTCATCTAACGGCATATCAATTAATGGCATAAAAGATCTCCTTAAAAAACTAATCCATACACTTATAGCATAAGCACATATAAATGTCTTGGTCTAAAAAATCTAAAACTTGGCCTAAATTGTGATTCGAAAGTATTCTAAAGTTCTACAAGAGCATTGAGCTAGTATATCTCAATTACATCTGAGCAAAATTAGAAGTCTTAAAACCTACTCTTTTCGAGAATCAAAGCCTAAATTTATAAGGAAAACATCAGCCATGTTAGGGCTAAACGACTTAGCTCCAACATGGCTGATATAGATTTTATTTCATTTTATTACTACGCACTAAAGCTATAGTAAAGCAATTAAAAGATTTGATTCAATTGATCTTCATCCAATGTTACAAGCGGTGCAAACGCTTCGGACTCTAGATAGTCTTGAATACCTTGGCGAAGCCATTTAGCGGGCATGCTCTCTAGTTTTTCTAGTGGACTTGTCACGACGAGTAATTTGCCACTACCTGCATTTGCTTCCCAAATCAAACCTAAATTATGGTTTCTTTCAAAGTTATCAATCGTCGATACGATGGGGCGAAGCGTTGTGTCATCTAAAATCTGTGCACGGCTACTCTCTACGATGTCATACCACTGTGGCGTCGAAAAAACATCCGTAGGGAAGTTCTCAAATATCGGATGTTCAGGATCAATTAATAGACCGTGGGTACCGACAGGCACATCCTTACCCATGCTTTCAGATATACGCCTAAACATAGGGTAGCACCAGAAATCTGTACAGTATGTCCCCTCGAGTGAATTAGAATCGTCTAGCTGATCTAGGTATAAGACCACCGACTCGCCTTGCATAAGCTTGGCTTTGGCATCAGTAAGGTTAGAGACCTCAAAGTCCTTCTTTTCATTATCTACCTTTGGGTAAACATATAGATCGTAGTTATTCTTGACATCCATGCCTTCTATTTCGATCCAAACACTTAAGATCTCTGGAGTATCTAACTCTGGCAAGTTTAATACGAGCTTGCCTAAATCGTGGACACCTTGAGTAAATGGTGTATCCAAGCTAAGTTCTTTTGTTTCAATGTTTTCCTCACCACGCCTTAAGCTGATATTTACTTTTACCTTGTCTAAAGCTTTGGCGCCATAGTGAGCAAGTTTAATCGGACATTCTAAGGTAGTACCTGCATCCTTAACAAAGTCATCGATCAAGCCAAGGACTACTGTAGGTGCACAGAACATCTGCCACTCTTCTTTTGTGACAAGTCCTTTTGAGTCCATAAAGGCATCCAAAATACCAACCAAGGCTGTACCTTGACCTGGGAAATCTTGTAGATCTAAAATCTGATAGCCAGCCAATTCATTACTTGAGATAGCAGCTTCCAATTCTTGCTTATATAAAGCTACAGCAAAATGACCCGATGCCAAATGGAAGTCATCGGCTAGGTCTAGTAAACCCTTCTCTTCGATCCGCTCGCGGAAGATTTCTAAGTTATATGGCTTTAGAACACCTGTATACTTCTCGATCTCGTTGAAGTTTGGATACATCGCGTATTGACCGATTTCGTGTGTCACAATTGGAATTTCAGGCACAAATGCTTTTGCCGTTGTACTAGATACAGTCTTTGTGCCTGTACCGTATTGAATCTGTACGGTTGAATCCACTACTCCCTGTCCCTCTTTTGCATCTAGAACCAAGGCATCGTAGTTATGTGCTGAATTGGGTTTTTCTGTTTGGATATGGCCTTGTGGCGCATCACACATGGCATATGAGCCACGGATGAGGCGGTCTTTCGATAAGCGCACACCACAGAAGAAGTCTTCAGCCTCTAATATTTCAGGCATAAACTGGAAGTTATTAGACCCTGCTGTGTATAGAGGTCTTGGGTCGTAATGCTTGTATGTAGAGATGATGTCGTTGATACGCTCTTTACTACCCCATAGCTCATTACCCATGGAGAACATTACAAAGGATGGATGGTTACCGAAGGCGTCCAGCATACGAAAACCCTCAGAGATTAAATACGCTTGACTTGATGCATCGTGCTCTTCATCTGCTTCAACCGTCATCGTGCCCCAAAATGGTAGCTCTGGCTCCATATAAATACCGAGCATGTCCGCTGCAATGAAGGCAGCCTTTGGTGGACAAGCAGTATGGAAGCGGTAGTGGTTGATGCCATAGTCTTTGGCGGTTTGCATCACCTTTAGCCAAGAGTCGACATCGGTTGGTGCATAGCCTGTTAAGGGGAATATGAGTCCATCGTGCTTCCCTCTTAAGAATGTCCTTTGACCATTGATTTCAAAATGTCTGCCAACCGCTTTAAAGTCGCGGATACCAACAGATAAGCTTGTTTCTTCACCATCTAAATTGAGGATCAACTGATAGAGCTTCGGGTTAAATTCACTCCAAGCTTCAATCGTATCTGGGAGCTTAATCAAGATGGTGTTACTGCCGCCCTTCAATTGTTCTGTTTGGCTTAACACTTGTGTTTCACCATCTTGAAGTGTGATGTCTAAACGTTCACTTCTAGAACCATGTAGAATCAAGTGCAGATCAATTTTCTTCTCTAAGTAGCTTGCATCCACATAGATGTTTCTTAAATGAGCAGGTGTCCTTGCCTCTAGGTAGATCTCTCCTGTTATTCCATTCCAATTGGTCTGTGTATCAGGCGATGTCATATGACCACCCTTAATCGGATACTTGCTGTTATCTACACAGATGGTTACACGGTGTTTCTTCTTAGTAATGAAGGGGGATAAGTCATATTCGTGAGGAGACACAAGGCTATCTCTGCTATCGACATAGGTCGCATCTACCCATACATGAGCGATGCGTGTGCGCTCTAAAATAAGAGCATATTCATGGGTCTCAAAAAGGTCAAAATTCAAGTATCTGGCATACCAAGTATACCCTTCAAAGGCCAAAGGATCTGTTAAATATCCTTCTGCCCGTTCTTGACTTGCTTCACCAATACCATTGGAGGCTACTGTGCCCGGTAATTGTATAGCGTCTAAAAAGGGTAATCGATACCACTCTTGATCGATACCGATCTTGTCTGGATCAATATCAAAGGACCAGCGCCCACTTAAATCTATCTTCATATGTGCTCCTCAAAACTATTTTCATCCGTTCTACTTTAGCACATCACTAAAGATTAAGAAGTGATTTTAGTAAGGAATTTTTCTACCAATATGTCTGTATGTGCACCTAAGATCTTTAGATCATCTAAAGTTGCTTCATCGATATGTATACCACAGGTGACTGTGACATAACACTGTAGCTTCGTACTTAGTTCTAGTGCGACCTTCCGTGCAAGCTCATCTTCTTTATGACCAGTAATACAAATCACGCTGCAGCTAGCTGAGTTAGACCCATCTCCACTGATGCTAAGCCTAGGACTAGCTAAGGCCACAGCACCGATATGAGGGACTTCGCCACCTCCAATGTTTACCGCAAGATCCTTGCCTAGAAACTGGGCATGCAAGAAGACTTCATGCTTGCCAAGACCTTCTTTAAGCTCGACTCTTCTCATGTAATTTCTCCTCTTTACCAATCGTTACTGTATAAACCACTACAAGAGCTAGTATAAAGATTATAGATACCGCGTAAATACCATGGTAGCTTAACGCACCTGCAACGAGACCTAAAATCGGTGAACCCAGTGCCATACCTAAATCCATAAAGGATAGGAACATCGCATTGGCTGTTCCCTGCTTATGCTTCTCTACCCTGCTGACTGCAAGTGTCTGCAGAGTTGTAGTCAAGAAACCATAGGCAATACCATAGAATACCGCAGCGATGAGTAAGACAAACGTGGTCTCAACACGAGACAACAAGAATAAGCCCAAGATACCACTGATGGCAGCAGGGTACAGTATCATTTTGTGGCCATAGCGGTCATAAACAATGCCTGATACGGCTTTCGAGATTAACAGAACAATGGCTTGAACGAGAAAGAATAAAGAGACTGTCGATTCAATCTCTGCTTCAATACTAAGTGGTCTTAAGAAACTTGTGACCCCTCCTAAAGTGAAGGAGAAGAAGGCTACTATGGCACAGGGCAATACAGCGTCCTTATCAAAGGCATAGTCCAAGAAAGACAGCTTTTCTACGTCATCTAGTGGTTTCGTATCGCGTTTTTCAGTATCTTTTGTCCTTGTACTCAGTAGTAGAACAAAGGTGACTAGAGCCAGTGCTGTTGATGTCAAGATCAGTGCACGATAAGAGAAGCTTTGCAAAATAGCGAGTGCTAACATCGGAGCAAAGCTTGTACCACCACTGGTGGCCATACCATAGTAGCCAATCCCTTCACCCATCCTCGACTTCGGCATGCTACTAGTAGCCATGGTCGCAATGGATGTCGATAGAATACCAAAACAAATACCTTGCAATACACGCAAGACGAGCATCACTGCTGTATGTTCTGTCAAAGACAAGGCAAATATCAAGAGGGCTAAGCTAAGTACAGTGACAATGTTCAAGGCATTTAAGTTTGCCTTCTGAATGATGTAACCAATGACCGGCCTTGTCAATATCGCGGCCACCATGAAGACGGTCGTCATCAAGCCACCAATAAAGGCATCACCTGACGTTGCCGTAATGTGACCTGGTATACCCGAGGTCAAGAACATAATACTCAAGAAGAAGGCTAAAGCCATCACGAGTATCTTGATAAACTCTGGTGTAAATAGAGCTTCCTTTTTATTTTGTTCCATAAAATCCCTTCCTTATGAATCAAAGAAGAGACCTTGGCATCATGGCGAAGGTCTCCTCTTTGTCTATCTATTTTGCTTTACTTCTTTAGTAGAGGGGCAACAGGCGGTATAGCATCTAAGTCATCAATCTTCGTGGGATCGATCTTAAAGCGCTTGTCGTACTTCTCTGGATCACGCATGTTCTCCCCTTCCGTACTTCTGTAAGAGTAGGTGCATGTATCGCAAAGATACACTTCCCACGCATCGTCAACAGGTGCCTTGGTTAATAGATTCACTGTTTCTTGATCACATCTCGGACATTTCATTACGCATCTCCTCCATTACTCATTAATTCACGCAAGATCTTTGACCACTTGTCTACACCTTCAGGCGTCTCTAAGAGTTCAGTTTCACGTCCAAAATCAGGTGCAACGGGTGTTGTCGCATCAATAACTAATTTCGTATGCATACCAGCTGGCTCAGACGAAGGATCCAGTGGCATACCGGGTGCATAAGGCACTTTAAAGACATCCTTATCCGGTCTAACTCTTGTTGTTAGAGCCCACATGACCTGCTCCAAGTTAAAGGGGTCAACGAAGTCATCTACTACAATGACAATCTTCGTGTATGACATACCATGTGGTGTCGATAGCAAACGCATCGCAACAGCCTTACCATAGCCACCAAACCTTGATTTAGTCGATACGACGGCTGCAATACCATGGGTATACATCGCGTTCACTGCTACCACCTCAGGGAAGTCACGCTTAATCTGATCGTATAGCGGAATACTGGTGTTTAAAGCCATCAAGTAGTCGATCTCGGTCCATGGGATACCTAAGTATAAGTTCTCAAAGATTGGATCCTTACGATGGGTAATCTTTGTAATCTTAACGATAGGTTGACGACGGGCTCCTGAGTAACTTCCTGGGAACTCACCGAAGGGGCCTTCGATCTCACGGACACCAGGCTCAATATAACCTTCTAAGACAATTTCAGATCTTGCAGGAATATCTAGATTACTCTCTTCTGCCTTAACCAGTTCGATCGGTGCACCTTTTAGTGCGCCAGCAAAGTCATATTCACTTTGGACATAGGCAATCGGTGTACTACCTATGAAGCCTAAGACAGGATCATTACCTAAGCAAATGGCAATTGGCAAGCGCTCGCCTTTTTCTTCTGCATGTTTAAAGTGGACCGCAATGTCGTGGAATGGTAGTGGTTGGATACCAACCTTATCCTTACCTTTCACTTGAATACGATACACACCGACGTTTTGCTCGTCATAGTTATCGGGTCTATTCGGATCTCTAGACACGATGATTGCTTTTGACAAGTAGTAACCTGCGTCGAATTCATTGATTCTAAATAAAGGTAATAGATCAAAGAGGTTAATGTCCTCTTCAATAACAACTTCCTTTATTGGCGCATCTTCCTTTTCGACAAAAACAGGTTTAATCGGATACTTGTCCCACAATTCTTTTAAAGCAAAGAATTGATCCTTTACAGGTGTGTCTTTCGGTAAGTTCAGCATCAAGGCATGGTTTTGCCAAGAACCGTGTACGTTCAAAACGACAGGTGTCTTATACCCTCTTACCTTCTCAATAAAGACGGCAGGTGCACTGTCCATGTCTGGTGCAGCTCTGCCTATGGCACCGATATCCGGTTCAGGCATCACCTCATCTTTAATTCTTACCAATTGATTTTCTTTTTCAAGTAAATCTAGAAATTCACGTAAATCTCTATAAGCCATCTATATACTTACCTCCATATATTATTGTTCTTTTAAGCCATCCCAGCGCTTTAAATCAGGCAAGACAATATCTAACTGATCGATCGTGCGATACGCGATATGGTCAACCATGTCATCCAAGGTCTTTGGATGGTTATAAAATGCGGGCATGGGCGGGAATATTAATGCACCCATCTTCGAGAGTTCTTGCATGTTGGACAAGTGGATATCGTTTAAGGGCGTCTCTCTTGCAAGTAAGATCAGCTTCTTGCGTTCTTTCAAGACAACATCAGCTGCTCTCGTCACTAAGTTATCGGTGAAACCGACCCTGATGGATGCAAGTGTTTTCATACTACAAGGTGCGATAATCATGGCGTCTACACGGAACGATCCCGAAGATATTCTGGCACCAAGATCTGTTGCTTCGTATACATAATCAGCCAATGCTTTAACATCGTCTATTGTGTAATCAGTCTCAGCCAAAATTGTCTTTTGACCCCAATTAGACATGACCAGATGTGTTTCAACTGTCTCGACACGTTTTAAAATTTCTAAAATGCGAATACCAAATATAGAACCAGTGGCTCCCGTTATACCAATAATGACTTTCAAATGTACCAATCACTCCTTAACATACTGATATCAGTATGTCTATTTAATATAAGTATTGAAAATACTTATATAGTCGGTCTATAATACCTTTTAGGTATAGGCAGCTTGGAGGATGACGATGTTAGATATCAAACAGTTGAAGTATTTTTTAGCAATTGCAGAAGAAGGCAATATCACGAAAGCGGCTGAAATACTATACATGTCACAGCCCCCGTTATCGAGGCAATTAAAGTCGATGGAAGAAAAGCTAGGGGTAATACTATTCGATCGCAGCAATAAAAAGAAAATGGTCTTGACGCCTCAAGGCCAGGTCCTATTGAAACATGCAAGAGAGATCTTACACCGCATGGACGATGCCATGACCGAGGTGCAAGAGTATGGTCAATACATGACACCGAAGCTTTCAATCGGAACAACGATTTATTGTTCTGAAATCTTGCTACCGAAACTAAAGACATTCCAAGACAAGTACCCACACATCATCCCTGAAATCCACGAAGGCAATCCTTCTAGCTTGATGCACCTACTAAAGGATAGAGTTGTCGATCTCGTCATCTCAGCCAAACCTATCAACATCGAACAGTATCAGACAAAAGAACTAGCGCCTGACATCTGTGTCTTAGCAGTGCCTGAAGGTTTCCCTTGGGATAAGCCCTCTATTAGTTTAGAGGAGATCTCTACACTACCTCTGCTTCTATTAAACGCACCGGATTCAGATAGCTTGTACGCAAGGATATTAATGGAATTCGAGCGTCATGCATTAGAGCTTAACATTGCCAGTGTCAGCCACGATTCTGGTTTACTACTAAAAATGGTACAAAATAACTTTGGTGTCACCATCGTACCAAGGTCGTTGGTTAAAGAAGATTACTTCAACGCCTTGCGTGCTATAGCAATCGAAGGCGATCCATGGCAAACAAGGCCGAATCTCATCTGGGACGATGAAGCATATGTCTCTAGTACGGTAAAGATGTTTATCAATAGCTTTGAAGCAGCCAGCAACTAGCGTGCATAGCTTTTAAGAAAGCTAAACATAAGGTGTAGTAAAGACAATCACTCTACTACACCTTATGTTTAACTGGATTTCTATACTGTATCGGATAGAACCGATAGACTATGCATTCATTTTAGGGCAAGAAAGCTCCTCTAAATGACGCCCAATATGGCTTTCCAAAAGACTTGCATATAGCCCTTGATGCTTTTGCCAGACTTCTGTCATTTCCTTTTTATACGTATCTAGAATATAACCATAAGTGATGTGTAAGACTTGCCTTGCCTCATCTTGGTCAAGATAAGTAAAAAGATCCTTGTCTTCCACCTGATCTAAATCTTTAATCTTCGATATATCAGTCGTGACATGGTAAAAGGCTTTGGCATCTAAAAATCTTTCTAAGGCAAGTGTGTGTACTTGTCTATAAAGGCTTGGTGCTTCTATTGCTAGGACACGCAAGGCTTCAAGCCAGTTTGTGCCTGCAGTCTTCACGTGCCAGACGTTATCTAAAACGTCACCTACAATGCCAAAGATTTTAAACTTATCGGATCCTGAGTGCACACTAATCTTATAGCCGAAATGTTTAGCGATAGCCCCATGCAAGATTAATTCTTCTTCAAACTGTTTTAGATCACCGATGTAATCAATACCCTTTTGGAATTCACCGCAAAAGCGAGGAGCGATGGTCTTTAATTTGACCCCTCGATCTACAAGTTCCTTAGCAACATAGAAATGTTCTTGAGGTGTGGTCGGTGTATCGGTCTCATCTATAGACACTTCAAAATCAGCCTGATCTTCTTTTAAGTAGCGGCTATAAATGTCAACTGCATAGTCAATCGCCTTATCGTAAACAATCGAGATGCGCCTTAAGGCATCTTCATCAAAATGAATCTGTACACCTTCTCCTAAATCAAAGGTCTGATCTAAGTATTTATTTTTTACTTCATCTTGAATCAAGACCTCTTGCCCTGTATCTTTACCAATGTGTTCAGAGCAATCCAAGGTAATCATGGTGAAGCCAAGACCTAGTGCATATTCAATGTCTGCGTCTGTTTTTAGATGGTCGCCGTCAGCACCAAAACCCTTTTTATAGCCAAATTTAAAGCTTGCAAACGTGGCTGCATCTAAAACATCTTCATAGCGTCTATGGGTTAGATTCAATTCACGAATAGATTGCTGTACAAGTATTGGGTAGGCATCGTATCTTTCAAAGACCTTGATATGCCCTTCTGCTGCTAAGCCTAAGCGGTCTCCACAGCCAAATGTACGTGCTTCACCTAAGACACGCTTGGGTGCGGTAAACTTACAGATGCGTCTTAATATTTTGGCGGTTTCATGTGTGAGATTAGCGACTCTACCTTCACTTGTCACCTCACCTGTAAAACCAAAAGCATCGTCGACATCTACTAAGACATCTTCTGTGCCATTAAAAGCCATATACAGTTCATGTCCGTCTACTAGATTACTAGAATGTTCAAAACGTTTCATCTAAATCCCTCCACATATCCCTAGGATTAAAAGCCTATACAAAGCTATTATATCTATAAAAAGACAGGGCAAATTTCCCTTTATTGCACATTTTCGGCTTTATTGTGCCAAAAAAGCTCCTACCCATAGAGTAAGAGCTTTCGCTTGAATTGAAATATACGGTTTAATTCAGGACTTCTTTTGTTTGCTTCATCGCCATTTGGATGAAGTCCTCAATGTTTTGACCTCTCAACTTGATCCAGTCAATCCCATTGTCACGAACCGATTGCAAGATGGACTCGATTTCAGCTGGACGCTTCACCTTCAAGGTTGTGGTGCGGATCATATCTTGGAAGCTGTAGAAGTGGTTTTGTACGCGCTTAAAGTTTGGCATCAAGGCATTCACCTCAGTTATCAATTGCTCTAAACGCTCTTGAATGGATAAGCCCTCATTGTCTTTCTCATAAGCTGTAATCAGATCCTTATCGAGTACAAACTTAGCTGTAATGACGGTTTGACCACGCTCGTCTTGGCGACCAAAGACCAAAGCTTCCTTAATGAAGTCTTGCCCTTGTTCACTTAAGAGTTGCTCGATCTCTTCTGGGTATACCTTCTTACCACCATCCAATACGATCATGGACTTCAAACGTCCCTTGATGCTTAAGGTGTTGGTCTTGGGATCAATTTGTCCTAAGTCTCCTGTATGGAACCAGCCATCCTCATCAATGACTTCTGCAGTTGCTGCAGGATCTCGGTAGTAACCGCTCATGAGTAGATCCCCTCTGACGAGAATCTCACCTGTCTCACCTGGGGCTTGGTTATCGATTGCAAGCTCTACACCTGGTAGTGGTACGCCAACAGATCCATTGACCAATAACTGCGTGTTACAGCCAGCTACTACAGGACTTGTTTCTGTTAAACCATAGCCTTGCATAATCCTTACACCAATGTCTTCAAAGAATTGGCTGACTTCAGGGTTCATGGGGGCTGCACCAACAATGGAATAGCGTAACTCCCCACCGAAAGCTGCGTGTACTTCACTAAAGAGAGAACGCCTCTTATCGATGCCGAACTTACGCAAGATGCGACTAATTTTAATGCCTAAACGAAGTTTCTTCTCACTACCAGACTTTTTAGCTGTAGCAAGAATCCTCTTATAGAATGCATCAAATAGATTCGGTACCCCAATTAGCATCTGTGTCTTATACTCTTGCATGTTTTGTTGTACGTAGCGAAGACCATCAGAGATGGCGACTTCAGCACCGATGTGTAAGGTATATAGCATGCCACAGGTATTTTCAAAGGCGTGGTTTAAAGGTAAGACGGATAAGAGTCTAACTTTTTCAGGGAACCTAACCATACCTTCCAAGCTTTTAAGATTCGATGTAATCGAGCGATGTGTTAACATGACACCCTTGGAATTGGCTGTGGTACCTGAAGTAAAGATTAAAATTAAAGGTTCTTCTGCATCAGGCTCTAAGAATACTCGTGGTGAGCCTTCTTTTAAAATCTTATGCCCATCGCTTAAGACTTTAGAAAAGTCATGGATGGCAATTTTAGATTCAAGCTTAGTAGCATGAAGTGCATCAAAGGCTTCCTTGTCTCGCTTGCTTAAGCGTTCAGGGAGCATCAAGACGATATGCTTTAAGTGTGGTAATTGTTCTAAATCCTCATTTTGGACTAAATTCAAATAAATATTCGCATCACAGATGAGTGTGTCTACTTCTGATCTGCTTAAGAGTGAATACATTTCATTTGCCTGTAAGAGGCGGTCTAATGGTACAACTGTGCCAAGCGCATTGACACTGGCATAGTAAGACAGCATCCAAAAGTAGCTGTTCTCTCCAGTCACTGCGATGCGACGAGTATCCATTTCTTGGATGGCGTTTAAGCCTTGCTTTAAGGCTTCTACATCTTGACCCAGTTCCTTGTAACTGACTCGAATCGGATCACGATCAGGGGTTACACGATAGACAATGGCTGTTCGCTCTGCATGTTTCTTAACCGACTGCCGCAGCATGTCATCGAGGTTCTTAATATCAGAACTCGGAAAATAGGTGATCGCATCTAATTTTTGCATTGTAAATTCCTTTCACAACGAAGCTTTGACCATTATAACACTTTGACGATCAAAGTTTTGGTCAAATTGCTACGATTCTTTAAACGCACCGTAAATTCAAGGCTGTTATTCAAGCATTATTCTCTAAACATAAGAGCAGCAGCTTCGCATAAGAGCCAATTAAAATGAAAGGATTTCGAATCATGCAAGCCCTAGATCCACCTTGAGTTGTGCCAAAGCTTCCACACTCATCTCTGCTGTATCTTTTAATGGATAGTCAAGTCCTAACTCTTCATATTTCGCTATGCCCATTTTATGGTATGGCAGCAATTCAAATGCTTCTACACGATCTTTTGGGAAGCGCCGAGCATATTCTTTAACTGCTTTGAGATGTGTAATGTCATCCGTCAATCCTGGAACCACAACATGCATCAAGTATATCTTGCAATCGGATTCCAAAAGCAAACGCAAGAAGCGTTCATAAGATTTCATACTTCTACCAGTAATGTGCTGATACATCTTTTCTTCTACATGCTTGATATCTAGAATCACAAGGTCTGTATAGCGTAAGACTTCTCGAATATCTTCGTCCTTATGACTTGTCACCCCACAGGTATCAATAGCTGTATGGATCCCTTCTTCCTGGATCGCTTTTAATGCTTTAGCGAGTGCTGGAGCTTGCATTAAGGGTTCACCACCAGAGAAGGTTACGCCTCCATTCGAGCGATAGTAAGGCTTATACTTCATAGCCATCTTAACCAGTTCCGTTGCAGATTTTTCGTTTTCGGACTTCGGATCCCAGGTATCCGGGTTATGGCAGTACAAGCAGCGCAGTGGACAGCCCTGTAAAAAGAACACAGTTCTTAGTCCAGGGCCATCTAATGCGCCCATAGTCTCTATTGAATGTATCTTTAACATGTTTAAACCATACTATGGAATGTCCGGTTAATGACATCCATCTGTTGGGCTTTATTCAGCTTATTGAAACGTACAGCATAGCCAGATACACGAATCGTTAGATTGGGATACTTCTCTGGATTTTCACTAGCATCTAAGAGCATCTCACGGTTTAATACATTCACATTTAAGTGATGGCCGTTTTGGCTGAAGTAACCATCTAGGATACTGACCAAGTTATCGATGCGGGCTGAATCTGTCTTACCGATGGCATCTGGTACAACCGTAAAGGTATTGGAGATACCGTCTTCTGCTACGTTCTCATATTTCAATTTAGCCACTGAGTTTAATGAGGCCAAGGCACCATTTTTGTCTCGTCCATGCATCGGGTTTGCACCAGGCGCAAAAGGTGTGCCTTTGGTTCGTCCATCTGGAGTTGCACCTGTCTTCTTACCATAGACAACGTTTGATGTAATCGTTAAGACAGATAAAGTGTGCTTCGCATCACGATACGTCTTATGTTTACGCAGTTCATGCATGAAGTATTCTAAGATCTCATTACCTATTTGATCCACTTCATCAATATCGTTACCAAATGCAGGGTATGTACCTTCAATTTCAAAATCAACTGCTATGCCATTCTCACGGATTGCTTTCACTTTGGCATGCTTCAATGCACTAAAGGAGTCAATCACGATGGATAAGCCTGCCACACCAAAGGCCATATAACGGCCAATCTCATGGTCGTGTAAGGCCATCATGCCGGCTTCGTATGCATACTTGTCGTGCATATAATGGATAGCATTCATGGTATTAACATAGAGCTCTGCAAGCTTGGCCATGACTTCTTTAAACTTATCTTGGACCTCTTTAAAATCCAAGATGTCGCCATCTATCGGTAAGATGCCATCTAAAACCTTCTTGCCACTGATTTCATCTACACCACCGTTAATGGCATACAAGAGACCTTTGGCTAAGTTGCACCTTGCACCAAAGAACTGCATCTCTTTACCCAGCACCATGGCACTGATACAGCAGGCAATGCCGTAGTCATCGCCATGCATGGTACGCATTAAGTCATCGTTTTCATATTGAATCGATGAGGTCAAAATCGATAGCTTAGAACAATAACGTTTGAATGCTTCTGGTAGTGCATCAGACCATAGGACTGTTAGGTTTGGTTCTGGTGCAGCAGATAGGTTTGTTAAGGTGTGTAGGAATCTAAAAGTAGTCTTTGTAACCAATGTCCTACCATCTACACCCATACCACCTAAGGACTCTGTCACCCAAGTTGGATCTCCTGCAAAAAGCTCATCGTATTCAGGTGTACGTAAGTGACGGACCAAACGAAGCTTGATGACAAACTGGTCAATTAATTCTTGTGCATCTATCTCACTTAAAATCCCCTCTTCAATATCTTTTTCAATATAGATATCTAAGAAAGTCGAGACACGGCCTAATGACATAGCAGCTCCGTTATTCTCTTTCACACTGGCAAGGTAAGCAAAATACAAGAACTGAACAGCTTCTTTAGCATCTTTTGCGGGCGTGGCCAGATCAAAGCCATAAGATTCTCCCATCTTATGGATGGCTTTAAGGGCTCTGATTTGCTCTGAAATCTCTTCTCTACTGCGTATATCTTCTTCCGTAAATGGGAAGGTCATATCCGCTAGATAAGCTAATTTATCTTCGATCAAGCGGTCTGTGCCATACAAAGCTAAACGGCGATAGTCGCCAATGATGCGGCCACGACCATAAGCATCGGGTAGTCCTGTAATTAAGCCTGCTGACCTTGCTTTACGGATCGCTTCATTGTAGACATCAAAAACACCGTCGTTATGGGTTTTACGTAAGTTCTCGAAAGGACTTAGTAATGTTTTTGGAACATCTAGTTCATAAGCTTTTATGGAACTTTGGACCATACGGATACCGCCGAATGGGTTAATGATTCGCTTTAAAGGGGCATCACTTTGAAGACCAACAATGACTTCATTTTCCTTATCGATATAGCCCGGCTTAAAGGAAGCAATACCAGCCACAGCATTGGTATCAACATCTAATACACCTACTTGATTCTCTTTTACTAAGAGTGCTTCTACTTTGGCAAAAACCTTACTTGTACGCTCTGTTTTTTCCTGGAGGAAGGACTCATCCCCTTCATAAGGTGTGTAGTTCTTTTGGATAAAATCTCTGACATCAATCGCTTCGTTCCACGTACCTGGAACAAACTTGGCCTTTTCTTTTAACATATTGACCTCCCATGGGAAAATGCATATTGCAGATGCAAAAAACCGCCTAGTCAGCTCATTTAAGCTTCTCTAGACGGCTTGCAGACTTTGAACAACAATTGTTTCCTCTGCAGTCCGTCATCTTTATCTCTACGATAAAAATATACTGCATATGTCATTCAAGGTCAACGCTACCAGCGCTATTTTTGTTCATTTAGCATCTTTTACTGCACCACCTTTGGCGGTTTAGCACAAAGATCAGTTGTTGCAGCTGTTAGGCGCATGCATAGACGGTTTATACTTCTACAGCGACTGCGCTTGCTCTAACGTTTTGCTACTGTACCTTCGTGGAAGGCGTTTGGTGTAAATTCGCTCATATCCTTAAAGTCTGTAATGACGGATAGGGCAGGATGTGTTCTGACGTCAGCCACTTTGAGCTCACCTAAGATACCACGTAAGTGCTCTGTTGCTCTGGCACCACCGACTGCACCATATGAAATGATACCGGCTGCCTTGTCGTTCCATGCTTCCTTAGCAGAATCAAGGGCGTTCTTTAGTACAGCTGTAATGCTGTG